>DATLVJ010000243.1:0-2561 GCA_035577585.1 Candidatus Limnocylindrales bacterium | reverse complement strand
CCAGGATCCACCCGAAGCCGAGAAGCGCGAGAAGTAGCACGCTGCCGCGAATGATAAAGACCATGTCGTCACCCTCCAAGTTGAGGGGGCACCGGACTAGCTCGCCCTGCGGCACCCTGCTGCGAACCATCGAATTGTGGGCTCTACCCGGTTTTCAAAGACGGAGGCCGAGATTTGCTCTTGTCAGGTGCTGTTGGGAGCGGAGCCGACCTGCGATGGTGATGCATTGGAGCGCAACCGGCCATTTGCGGCAATCCCCGCCCTCACTCTTCCAGCTCATTTTTTGCGCATCGTCCAACCTACTGACTTTAAGGTGATAAAGCAGACACCACCCGAACCAGTTTGGGCAGCGACCGCGTGCTACAATCGGACCCAATTGTTTTGGGGAGTGACGGAGTCAAAGTCGTGCACCCACCAGAAGCCGTTCGATTTGGACCCTTTGAAATCCATCTGCGCACTCAGGAACTCTTTAAACATGGACTACGCCTGAAGTTGCCCCCACAGGCCTTCCAGGTGCTGCGCATTCTGCTAGAACGGCGGGAAGAACTGCTCCAGGCCTTATGGCCGGCCGATACCTTCGTTGATTTCGACCACGGACTTAACAACGCCATCAACCGAATTCGCGATGTCCTAAACGACTCCGTAGACGCTCCCGTTTACATTGAGACATTGCCGCGCCTCGGCTATCGCTTCATTGGACCCATAAATGGGAATGGAAACGAGCGCACACCCGCAAGTGTTGCCGAACCCCCTGCCGTTTCTATGTCGGAAGTCCGGCAATCACAACCCGCGGAGAAAACAGGTCGATGGCTTCCGGCGACCATCGTCATTGGAACAGCAGCGCTTGTAGTATTGGCTGCATCCGTTTGGTGGTTTTTCTTTCGCAGCCCACAGGCGCTGACGGAGAGGGACTCCATCGTATTGGCAGACTTCTTGAACACGACGGGCGACCCTGTATTCGATGACACACTCCGGCAGCGGCTTTCGGTGCAACTGGAACAGTCCCCCTTCTTGAGCATTGTCTCGGACGAGCAGGTCCAGCAAGCCTTGCAGATGATGGGGCAGAAGCCAAACGCGAAGCTCACACCGGAGCTTGCGCGAGAGGTGTGTCAGCGAACAGCGGGAACCGCTGTGCTCCACGGGTCAATCGCACAGATTGGCACGCGGTACCTTCTGATCCTGAAGACGGTGAACTGTTCAAACGGGCAATCAATGACCAGCGCCGAAGCTCAAGCGAGTGACAAAAACCACGTTCTTGACGCACTCGGGAAGGCCGCATCGGAAACACGTAAGAAGCTGGGTGAATCGCTGGCCTCGATCCAAAAATTTGACGTACCTCTTGAGCAGGTGACCACATCATCCCTCGACGCGTTGAAAACTTTCAGTGTCTATGCACGTGGCGGCGGACTTGTCCCCGCCTTCCCCATGCTGCAGCATGTGATCGCTTTGGATCCGAACTTTGCTGATGCGTACGCTCAATTGTCGGACGCCTACGACGACGCCAGAGAAACCGAACTGGCGTCCGAATACGCTCAGAAGGCTTTCGACCTCCGTGACCGGGTAACTGAACGAGAGCGGCTGAGTATTACGGGTAAGTACTATTATTATGTTCTGGGAGATTTAAACCAGGAACTGCGCACCGAACGAGTATTTGAGCAAATGTATCCGCGAGCATGGGGCCCGTGGAACGATGCCTCCTGCAGTTGGCGGCTGCTTGCCGATCATGAGCGGGCTCTAGAGGAAGCGCGAGAGGCTTTGCGGCTCGGTTCACACGCCGTCAATCCCTATCTCAACGTCGGTTGTGCGTTGCTCTGCCTGGAGCGAAGGAAAGAAGCGCGCCAGATTGCACAGCGCGCTCTTGCCCACGGGATTGATGTGCCAGGTATGCATCTGCTCATGTACCAAGTCGCTTTTCTAGAAGACGATACGAGGGAAATGGAGGCACAACTTGGGCCGTTGTTAAGTGGGGCCGGTAGAGAAGCCTCAATCGACGCGCTGCTCACTCAGTCCAGCACGGAGGCGTATTTTGGACGGCTGAGAAACTCTCTGGCATTCTCCGAGCGGGCACTGGAGGTAGTGAAGAGAAGCAATTTCCATGAGTCCGCCGCGCAAATTATCGCCAACGAAGCAGTGCGCGAGGCCGAATTTGGGAACCTCGGCCGAGCAAGGCAGGCCGCAAGCATGGCGCTTACTCTCTCTTCGGGGCGCGGCGCAAAGCTGTTTGCGTCTTTGGCTTTGGCTCGAGCGGGACAAGTAAAGAGGGCGCAAGCGCTTGCCGATGAATTGGACAAGAAGTTCCCTTCGAACACCATGATTCAAAGTTATTGGCTGCCGACGATTCGAGGTTCGATTGAGCTAGCTCGCAAGAAACCATTCAAAGCCCTGGACGCCCTGCGATGTACTTCATTAGATCTTAGTGATACCGGCGCGTTAGTCGGAAACCTCTATCCCGCGTATGTGCGTGGGCAGGCGTACCTCGGAATGCATCGGGGGAAGGAGGCTGCTGTCGAATTTCAGAAGTTGCTGGATCATCGCTCCATCGTGCTGAATTCCCCGTTAGG
>DATLVJ010000242.1:0-2968 GCA_035577585.1 Candidatus Limnocylindrales bacterium | reverse complement strand
GTTCAGGGAGGCGGCGTTTAGGGCCCAGATCAGGGCGTCGCGGGTGTGGGCTGGGTCGATGATAGCGTCGAGCCAGAGGCGGGCGGCGGCGTAGCGTGGGTCGGTCTGGTGGTCGTAGGTGGATTTTACGGAGTCGAGGAGTTCCTTTTTTGCTTTTTCGTCGACCTTTTTGCCTTCGCGTTCGAGTTGCTTGAGTTTAATTTCAGCTAGCGTGTTGGCTGCGGCGTCGCCGCTCATGACAGCGAATTTCGCGGTGGGCCAGGCGAACATGAAGCGCGGGTCGTAGGCTTTGCCGCACATGGCGTAGTTTCCGGCACCGAAACTGCCGCCGAGGATGACGGTGATTTTCGGGACCACGCTGTTGGCTACGGCGTTGACCATTTTGGCGCCGGCGCGGATGATGCCGCTCCATTCGGCGTCTTTGCCGACCATGAAGCCGTTGACGTCGTGCAGGAAAATGAGCGGGATGCGGTTCTGGTTGCAATCCATGATGAAGCGTGCGGATTTTTCGGCGGATTCGGTATAGATCACGCCGCCGAATTCGATGCGCTTCTGGTCGGAGTGGGGTGCGTTGGTGGTGATGTGCTTTTTCTGGTTGGCGACGATGCCGACGGCCCAGCCGCCGATGCGCGCGTAGCCACAGAGCACGGTCTCACCGTATTCGGCGCGGTATTCCTCGAATTCACTGCCGTCGACCAGGCGGGCGATGATTTCGCGCATGTCGTATTGTTTGGCGGGATTGCCAGAAAAGATGCCGTAGAGTTCGTTGATCGAGTACAGAGGTTCTTTCAGGCGTGAGTGGCTGAAGATGGGTGGATTCGGGGCCCCCATTTTGTCCACGAGGGCGCGGATGCGTTTCAGGCAGGATTCGTCGTCGGGTTCGCGGAAATCGACGGTGCCGCTGATCTGGGAATGCATTTTGGCGCCGCCCAAATCTTCGGCGGAGGTTTTCTGGCCGATCGCGGCTTGTACGAGCGCGGGCCCGGCGAGGAAGAGGCCGGAGCCTTCGGTCATGAGGATGTGATCGCACATTACCGGGAGATACGCACCGCCGGCCACGCACATGCCCATAATGGCGGTGATTTGCGGGATGCCCATGGCGCTCATTACCGCGTTGTTGCGGAAGACGCGGCCGAAGTCGTCGGTGTCGGGGAAAACGTCTTCCTGGAGCGGGAGAAAAACGCCGGCAGAATCGACTAGATAAATTGTGGGAATGCGATTTTCGATGGCGATGTTTTGTGCGCGGATTACTTTTTTGGCGGTCATCGGGAAGAAGGCGCCTGCTTTTACGGTGGCGTCGTTCGCGATGACCATGAAGAGGCGGCCGGAGACGCGGGCGAGGCCGGTGACGGTTCCGGCACAGGGAGCCCCGCCCCATTCTTCGTACATTTCGTGGGCGGCGTAGATGGCGAGTTCGAAGAAGTGGGTGCCGGGATCGATCAGGGCGGCTACGCGTTCGCGCGCGGTGAGGCGGTTCTTTTTGTGCTGGGATTCGATGGCTTTGGGGCCGCCGCCCTGGCGAATTGTTTCTTCTTCGTTCTTGATGGCGGTTAGGAGTTCCACCATGCGCTGGGAGTTCTTCTGGTAATCGGGGGAATTGGCGTCGATGGAGGATTTCAGAACCGAAGCGGACACGCGACGACCTCGCAGAGGGGAGTGGGAGCAGCGGAATCAGTATACGGAGGATTGGGGGAATGTGCGAGTGGGCGGAGAAGAGAAAGACTTAACACAGAGTTTGCAGAGAAGGAGCACAGAGGTCACAGAGAAGAATGAGGTAGACTCGCGGCATGGAATATCCATTGTTGAGTTTGGAGTTGGCTCGAGAGATCGAGATAGCGGAGGCGGAGGCCGCGGTTGCGTGCGCGGAAAGGGTGAGAGTTGCGCGGGGAGATGGGGCGGGAGCAGTAGCCGCGGTCGCGGGCGGGTATGCGATTTATTGCGGGGCGAATTCTCCGGTTACGCAGGCGGTGGGGCTGGGGTTGAACGGGGCGGTGAGCAAAGAGGAGTTTGACCGGTTGGAGGAATTTTATTTCAGCCGGGAAGAAACGGTGCGAGTGGAGACTTGCCCGATGGCGGATGGGATGCTGATCGAGCACTACCGGGAGCGCGGTTATTTCGTGAGCGAGTTTTCGAATGTGATGGTGCGGCCAATGGAAAAAACGGTTGAGGCAGCCGCGCTGCCTGACGGGATCGAAATTCAGAAGGCGGCGGTTGGGGAGATTGATCTGTGGACATTGACCGTGGCCCAGGGTTTTGCGGAACATTTTCCTGTGACGCAGGAGATACTGAGCGTGATGCGGCTCTTTGCGGAGGGAAAGAACACGGAGTGCTATTTCGCGCGGGTAGATGGAAAGATTGCGGGTGGGGCGACTCTGGCTTTGCGCGGACGGATCGCCGGACTGTTTGGAGCGAGTACATTGCCGCAATTCCGGAATCGTGGGGTGCAGACGGCGCTACTGGAGGCGCGGATGCAGCGAGCGGCGGAACGAGGTTGCGACCTGGCGATGAGCATTGCGCTGCCGGGAAGCGCCTCGCAGAGGAATATTACGCGGCGGGGGTTTCGGACGTTGTATACGAGGGTGAAGTTTGAGCGAGAGTTTGTCGCGGGCTAGCGCGGCTGGACGTGGCGCTTGTGGATGAAATCAATGATGTCCTGAGTGGAGGTGCCGGGGAGAAAGATTTCGGCGATGCCGGATTTTTTCAGGGCGGGGATGTCGGGTCCGGGGATGATGCCGCCAACTAGGACGGTGACGTCGTCCATGCCTTTTTCGTGGAGGAGTTTCATGAGTTGCGGGCAGAGGGTGTTGTGGGCGCCGGAGAGGATGGAGAGGCCGATAACGTCGACATCTTCCTGGACGGCGGCGGAGGCGATCATCTCGGGGGTCTGACGGAGGCCGGTGTAGATTACTTCCATGCCGGCGTCGCGAAGGGCGCGGGCGATGATTTTGGCGCCGCGGTCGTGGCCGTC
>DATLVJ010000241.1:0-5512 GCA_035577585.1 Candidatus Limnocylindrales bacterium | reverse complement strand
CGGGCGAAGAAGCTGGCGGAGATGACGCAGGAGATCGGGTTGAATCCTGAGCAGGCGCAGAAGGCAGACGGAATCATCAAAGCGGCACAGACGGAGATTCGCGGGATTCGGGAAAAAAACGACGCGGAAGTGGATGTGGTACGGATGAGGACGCGGGGGGAGATGCGGACGTTTTTGACGCCAGAGCAATTGCCAAAGTTTGAGGCGTATGTGCGGCGAATGGATGAAGAGAAGAAGAAACAGAAAGAGGCGCAGGGGCGGTAAGTTAGAAAAGCGAAAAGGGAAGATCGAAAATCGAGCATCGAAAATCGAAAGTACGAAGAACTAACCAAGAGGGGCGGCGTAAAGCCGCCCCTACATTTTTGGGGAGAGATCAGTGGTCGAGGTAGAAACCGTCGCGGGTTTGGACCTGGGCGTCTTTTTGTTTCACCGCGAGGTGGAGCTTGTGATAACCGGGTGTGGCGTCGGACTTATCGGGAGAGTAGCCGAGGACGTACTGGCTGCGGAGTTCCTCATCGAGGCTGGCGTAGATTTTGTCGAGAGTTTCTTTTTTAGAGACTTCGAAAAATCGGCCGCCGGAGACTTTGGCGAGTTGTTCGAGAACTTTCTTTCCGTCGGGGCGTGATTCCCCCGTGCGGCGCGGGTAGCCGCCGCCTCTGCCGCCTCCCATCCCTCCGCCACCCGTCCGCGGTCCTTCGAAGCCGCCCCCATTGCCGTGGCCTTCTTCCTTGTCAGCGAAAAGAATGCAGTAAATCAGGGTGTCGGCTCGCAGGGCGGTTTCGACCGCTTCGGTGAGGGATTCCTTGCTGCCGCGGTCGACGCCGTCGGTCAGGATGATCAGGGCTTTGCGGCCCTGCTGCTTTTTCATCAATTCATCGGAAGCGAGATAGATGGAGTCGTAGAGAAGCGTGCCGCCGCCATGGCCGTGGCCACGGGAGCCGTGGCCGCCGCCGTTTCCACCGCCGCCGCTGCCGCCGTTGGAACTGGTTTGCGAAAATTGCGGGGAGCGGATTTGATCGATGGCGGCGAGAAGTTTTTGGCGGGAAGCGGTGAGGTCCTGGAGGAGTTCTACTTCGTGGTCGAAGTGGATGAGGAAGGCTTTGTCTTTATCTTCGCGGAGGACGCGATCGAGGAAGGATCGGCTGGCGGAGCGCTCCTGATCGAGAACGCGGCGCTGGCTGAGGCTGGTGTCGACGAGGAGGCCGAGGGTGAGAGGGAGATCGGAGTCTTGTGCGAAATAGGTGATGGATTGGGGCTTGGAGTCTTGTTCGAGGGAGAAGTCGTCTTTGGTGAGATTGCGGATGAGGTTGCCGTGCTTGTCGCGGACAGTGGCGAGGAGGTTGACGGCGGCGACGGTTACGGTGATGGGGGATTGCTGGCTGGAGAGAGGGAGAGCGGTCAGGATGAGGGCGAGGAGAGTTGCAGGAAGTTTCCGCACTTTAGGAGTGGATGCCTTTCTGGAAGGGTTGGATGCCAGTGTTTATTCCTGGGTGGGGAGGGAAAAGTTCCTGGGAGGAGGGGAGCAGAAAGATCAACGCAGAGTGCGCTGAGGACGCAGAGTTCGCAGAAAAGAGGAAGGCAAGAGGACGGGGCCACCTGAAGGTGGCCGCTACATTTGGTATGATGCGGCGCATGAAGCGAACTTTTTTGATTGATACGGATACGGCTTCGGATGATGCGGTGGCGCTGATTATGGGGCTACGACATCCTGATGTTGAGGTTGTGGGGATTACAACGGTGGCGGGGAATGTGGCGGTGCGCCAGGCAAGCCGCAATGCGCTGTATACGGCGGAGCTTTGTGGGCGGAGTGTGCCGGTGTTTACGGGAGCGGAGAAGCCGCTGAAGCGTGCGCATTGGAGCGCGGACTGGTTTCACGGGCGCGATGGATTGGGGGATCACGGATATCCCGCGCCGCGGCGGGCACCGGAAAAGATGGGAGCGACGCAGGCGATCATCGAGTTGATCGAAGCGCATCCGGGAATTGTGATGGTGACGCTGGGGCCGCTGACGAACGTGGCGCTGGCTTTGCAGAAGCGGCCGGAGATTGCAAAGAAGGTGAGCCGCTGCGTGGTGATGGGCGGGGCGCCGTGTTGCGAGGGAAATGTGACGCCGGCGGCGGAGTACAACATCTGGTGCGATCCGGAGGCCGCACGGGTGGTGGCGAGGAGTGCGATGCCCGTGGAGATGGTGGGGTGGCATTTGTGCCGCGGGGAGGCCGTGTTGAATTTGGCGGAGATTGAAATGGTGTTGGGATTTGGGACGGCGGTCGGGAAATTTGCGGTTGAATGCAACAGCCGGGCACAGGAAGCGTTTCACGTGCAGACAGGAGAGCACGGGATATCGTTGCCGGATCCGGTGGCGATGGCGGTGGCGCTCGATGATTCGATCGTGACGTCTTCGTCGGAACATTTGTGGGATGTAGAGACGGAGAGCGAGTTGACGCGCGGGATGACGGTGGTGGACCGGTTGAATGTGGCGGGGGATGAGAGGAATCGGGAGGTTTGGGGAGAGCAGATTGCGAAAGGGCGAAAAGGAAAGATTGTTTGGACGATTGATAATCAGAGGTGGAAGGAGAGTTTGTTTGCGGGGTTGAGATAGGAGAACAAAAGAGAAGAAGGTTGAGGTGATTGATCGTAAGAACCCACCCTTACAAACCAAGGGTGGGGCACCCTCAAGGTCATTTGTTTAGTGGCGTTAGAGAGATCGAAGAGCACAGCGAGGAATCGCTGTGCCACAAGAGGGAAGTAACAACGACAAAAGCTATTTGACGGCGCCGACGGTGAAGCCGGAGATGAAGCGGTCTAGGAAGAGGTTGTAGAGGAAGGCGACGGGGAGGCTGGCGATCAGGCAGGCGGCCATCAGGGCGCCCCAATAATAGACGTCGCCACGGACGAGGAAGATGGGGATGCCGGTGCCGATCATCTGGTTGGATTCGGAGGAGATGAAGGTGAGGGCGTAGACGAATTCCTGGGTGACCAGAGTAAACGTGAAAATGACGACGGTGAGAATACCGGAAGTGGAGATGGGAATCATGAGTTTGAGGAAGGCGCCGAAGCGCGTGAGGCCGTCGACCATGGCGGCGTCTTCGAGTTCGCGGGGAATGGATTTGAAGAAACCCATTAGCAGCCAAATGGAAAAGGGAACGGTGAATGTGGGGTAAACGAGGATTAGGCCCCAGAGGGAATCCTGAAGGCCGAGGAAGGCGATGACGCGGGATAGGGGAATGAAGAGCAGCGTGGGCGGAACGAGATAGGTGAGGAAGATGGCGATGCCGAGGCGCTCGCCCCAGCGTCCGGCGAGGCGAGCGAGGGAATAGGCGGCGGGAATCGCGAGCACCAGCGTGATGAGCACCACGATGACTCCGACGAAGGCGGTGTTGCCCAGCCAACGGACGAAGCGGGTTTCCGTGAAAAGAAATTTGAGGTGGGCGAGTGTGGGGCTGGCGTTGAAGAGGAACGGATTGTTCTCCATCGTGTAAAGATCGACGTTCTGCTTGAAACTGGTGATGATCATCCAATAAAAGGGAAAAGCGAGGAGTGTGGTGAAGACGATCAGCACACCGGCGCGTACAAGTTTGCCCGCGAGGCGGAGGGAGGATTTCGTTGGGGGCATCAGTTGACCTCCGAACGGCGGGCAACGCGAAGCATGAAGTAGGCGAGGATGACGAGAAGGGGAACGAGGAAGAGGGAGATGGCGGCGCCTGCGGCGAGATCGCTGCCCTGGATGCCGAGGGCGAAGGCGAGGGAGGGAAGGGTTTGAGTGGAGTCGAATGGGCCGCCGGCGGTGAGAATGTAGACGACGGTCATGTCGGTGAAGGTGAAGATGAGGCCGAAGAGAACGGCGACGCTGAGGATGGGGCGCATCATGGGGATGATGATCTGGAGCTGTGTGCGCCAGAAGCCGGCGCCGTCGACGGAAGCGGCTTCGGGAATGTCCTTGGGAATAGCAGTGCGTCCAGCG
Organism: Candidatus Limnocylindrales bacterium; assembly: GCA_035577585.1. Lineage (GTDB taxonomy): Bacteria > Acidobacteriota > Terriglobia > Acidiferrales > UBA7541 > Acidiferrum. The sequence continues at coordinate 1,552 of DATLVJ010000241.1, read as the reverse complement.
AGGAGAATCACGGTGGAAAAGGGAATGACGCGCCAACTGTGAACAAGCATGACGGAGGCGATGGCGAGGGACGGTTCGCCCAGCCACATGGGAGCGCTGAAGGGTTTATAAAAGTGCAGCGCGACGAGAACCCAGGAGATGACGCTGTAGATGGAATCGAGCAGCCACTTCCAACCGATGGCGCCGAGCGAAATGGGCGCGACCCAGGGAAGCAGAATCAGAAAACGGACGATGCCGCGGCCGCGGAAGGCGTTTTCGAGAGCGATGGCGAGGATGTTCGCGCAGACAAGGACGATGATCTGCGAGCCGATGGTGAAGATGAGCGAATTGCGGATGGCGATGCGAAAGCTGGGGCTTTGCAGGATGCTGCGGAAATTCTCGAGGCCGACGTAGTGGAGCTGGGTGTTTCCGATGCGGGCGTCGCTGAAGGCGTAGAAGACGGCGAGTAAAAAGGGGCCGGCGACGAGAAGCAAGATGTAGAGGGCGGCGGGAGCGAACATGGCGGTGCTGAGGAACGGGCTTTGCGCCGCGGAGGCCGACTTAATTTTTTCGGCGGCTACTGCCATGAGACGTCTTTCGAAGGAACGCGTTTTTGGGTGGCGCGGTCGAAGAATTTCAACGTGCGCGCGGGGACGGCAAAATCGTAGACGCCGCCGAGTTCCAGATGCTTGGCGTTGGGGATGCGGGAGACGACTTTTTTAGCGTCGAGTATTCCGCCGACGAGGAGGCCGGAAACGATCCATTCTGAGCCGAGGTATTCGGTGTTTTCCACCCGGAAGCGTAGGGGAATGGTTTCACCGGTGATGCCGGCGGCGGGAAGAAAATGTTCAGGGCGGAAGCCGACGATGACGTCGCCGAGTTCGGCGAGATTCATGGGAGGGGAACCGAGAAAGGTGGCAACAAAAGTGTCGGCGGGATCGTCGTAGACTTCCGTGGGAGTGCCGAGCTGGTGGACGTGGCCTTTGTTAAGGACGAGGATGCGATCGCCCATGGCCATGGCTTCGACCTGGTCGTGGGTGACGTAGATAGAGGTAGTGCCGACGCTGCGGTGAAAGCGCTCCAGCTCTTCGCGGGCGGAGGCGCGGAGCTTGGCGTCGAGATTGGAGAGCGGCTCGTCGAGAAGGAAAACGGCGGGTTCGCGCACGATGGCGCGGGCCAGGGCGACGCGCTGACGTTCGCCGCCGGAAAGCTCGCGCGGCTTGCGGTCGAGAAGCGCGCCGATGCCGAGAAGCCCAGCGGCCCACTCGACTTTTTTCTGGTGCTGATCTCTGGGGACTTTTTGCGCTTTAAGAGGGAAGGCGATGTTCTTGTAGACGGAGAGATGAGGGTAGAGGGCGTAGCTTTGAAAGACCATGGCGATGCGGCGGTCGCGGGGAGAAAGGTTGTTGACGATTTTTCCGCCGATGAGGATTTCGCCGGAGGTGGGATTTTCGAGGCCGGCAATCATGCGGAGGAGGGTGGTTTTGCCGGAGCCGGAGGGGCCGAGGAAGACGAGGAATTCGCCTTCGCGAGTTTCGAGGGTGACGTTGTTTACGGCGCCAAGATGACCTTC
>DATLVJ010000240.1:0-3327 GCA_035577585.1 Candidatus Limnocylindrales bacterium | reverse complement strand
CACCCAGACAATCAACGTTATTACCGACCCGACGGGGAAGTTCATCTACGTGCTGGATCAGAACGCGGCCAGCGCAACAGCTCCCGGGCAAGTGTTTGCCTTCAATCTGGACCCTGCGACCGGGTTGATCGGATCCCAGATCGGCTCTGCGGTAGCAACCGGCGCCACGCCTCTGGGTATGGCCATCGACCCGACGGGCGCGCTGCTGGCGGTTGACAACAACGTTGACAACACCATCTCGCTCTTCAAGGTCACACTGACGGGAGCCACTGCGGGCGGGTTGTCCACGCAGACAACCGTGCCCACGGATCAGATCCCGCAGTTCGTGGTGTTCTACACCGCGGCCTCGACCCAGTAATCTGCAGCGAGAAGGTGGAACGAGGGGATGGCTTCGGCCATCCCCATTTTTTTGCGCGGTGTGTTCGACAAGCTTGGATCAAATATCGGGCAGAGAAATCTTTGTGAAACACTGCCGAACTTACCTCGTGGAATTAGGTCCGAGAGATTGGGGATTATTCGCCGTACGGGACCCAGATGTTCTTCACCTGATGCGCATGCTCGAGATACCAGCGGCCTTCACTCTGAGCATTGCTGAGGAAATCGATGTGGCGGCCTTCGTTGGTCCACACCTGCTTCAGGTTGCCAATGGAAAGCGCCTTGACGCTCGCGCACATCTCCGCGTCTCCATAACACCAGATGCCGTCCAGATCATCGTGTTCCGCGAGGACCTTAAGTAATTCCGTTGCGCGTCCGGCCACGATGTTGACGACACCTCCAGGCAGATCGCTGGTTTCAAGAACCTGGTAGAGGTCTCCCGTGATCAGCGGGTACGCTTCCGAGGGCACAGCGACGACGGTGTTGCCCGACGCGATTAACGGTAGCACCAGCGTAAAGAACCCCAGCAGCGGCATTTCCGACGGGCAGATTACCCCGACCGTCCCAACCGCCTCGTTCATGGCGATCGAAACATTGCGCATCGGCGGATTGTGCACCGACCCATCGAACTTGTCCGCCCAGCCGGCATAGGAGAACAGCCTCTCCACGCTCCGCTGCACTTCTTCCGCGGCCTGTTTTCTTCCAACCGCCGCGGAAAGCCTGGCAGTAATCTCCTCGCTGCGTTGCGATAGATTTTCGGCGATGTAATAGAGCACCTGCGCCCGGTTGTGCGCGGTGGCTTTGCTCCACGCTTCCGCCTTGCGCGCCGCTTCGACTGCGTTGCGAACGTCCTTGCGGTTTCCCAGCGGAGACTCGCCAAGCAATTCGCCCTTCTTGCCGCGAATTTCGATGCTGTAGCCGGAGTCCGGCCGCACCTGCTTCCCGCCAATATAAAGTTTCACGGTGCGATCGATGCCGGGATTCGCAACTTCCGCGTGATCCTTCTTCCCCGCGCCGTTTTTTTTCAGCGCCGGTGCTTTGCGGAACCACGCCGGCTCCAGATATTCCGCCAGCCCTTCGCGGCCGCCTTCGCGGCCATACCCGCTTTCGCGGTACCCGCCAAATCCGCAAGCTGCGTCGAACAGATTCGTGCTGTTCACCCAAACGACCCCGGCTTTTAATTGCGCCGAAACGTGCAACGCCACATTGATGCTCTCGCTCCAGACGCTTGCCGCAAGGCCGTACACCGTATTGTTCGCCAGTTCCACCGCTTCGCGCGGGGTTCGAAAGGTCATGGCGGCAAGCACGGGGCCAAAAATTTCCTGTTGCGCCACAATCGACGTTGGATGGACGTTGCTCAAAAGCGTCGGCTTGTAATAGAGCCCGCGCGTGGGCAGCAACACTTCCGGCTGCCAGCAGGTTGCGCCTTCGGCGATTCCCTGTTTTACCAGGCGGTCGATGCGTTCGAGTTGCACCCGCGCCACAATCGCGCCGATATCAATAGCTTTATCGAGTGGGGCACCCACGCGCAGGGTGCTCATGCGCGCCTGCAATTTGCGGGTCATTTTCTCCGCGATGCTTTCTTGCATCAGCAAGCGCGATCCCGCGCAGCACACCTGTCCCTGGTTGAACCAGATTCCATCCACCAAGCCTTCTACCGCGCCATCCAGATCCGCATCTTCGAAAATAATGAACGGGGATTTTCCGCCCAGCTCCAGCGAAAGTTTCTTGTGAGTCGCGGCCGTGGCTTTGCGGATGGCGCGGCCCACTTCCGTCGAGCCGGTGAATGCGATCTTGTTCAGATCGGGATGCTTCACCAGAGCTTCGCCGGTCGCGCCGTCGCCGGTGACGATGTTGACGACGCCCTTGGGTAATCCGACTTCGTTGCAAATTTCCGCAAAGGCCAGCGCAGTCAGCGGCGTATATTCCGCCGGCTTCAGCACAACGGTATTACCCGTTGCCAGCGCGGGCGCAATTTTCCACGCCAGCATGAGCAGAGGAAAATTCCAGGGAATGATCTGCCCGACAACACCGCAAGCGGAGTAACCCGGGAATTCCTGCTCCAGGAGTTGCGCCCAGCCGGCGTGATAGTAAAAATGCCGCGCTATGAGCGGGATATCAATGTCCCGGCTCTCGCGGATTGGCTTTCCGTTGTCGAGCGTCTCCAGAACGGCGAGGCGCCGCGAATGCTTCTGGACCTGCCGAGCGAGCGCATAGAGGAAACGCGCGCGCGCATGCGGAGTGAGCTTCTGCCAAGCGGGAAGAGCCTTTCGCGCCGCTTTTACGGCCGCATCAACGTCGGCCGCGCTGCCCTGCGCCACTTCCGCCAGCACTGTTCCCGCCGAGGGATCCGCGGTCTCAAAATATTTTCCTTCCGCTGGAAGGCGCCACGCGCCGTCAATAAAATGCCCAAACTTCCGGTTATGGCGATCCAGCCACACCAGCGACTCTTTCGGGTCCTCCGGCGCCGGGCCGTATTCCATCGTTCTGAATTTTTCAACGACGCTCATCGCGTTTGTATACTCCTCTGAACTGCGGCGTAAGGCTGCTCGCGGAGCTATGCCTGGGCTTCCTTGGCCTTTTTCTCTCGCGTCGACTCAATGCGCTTCAGAATAAACTTGAGCCGCTCCCTGCCCCATTTTGTTCCCGTCACCACTTTTTCGACATCCAGGAACACTTCCGGGTCACCGAGCTTTTCGCGCAACTCCGGCAGGAATGGATAGACCTTCGCGAGTATGAAGAACATCTCTCCGCTGCAGGCCGGCCGCAGGAACAATTCTTCGTCCACGAGGCCCTGACGGACCAGCGCCGCCGCCATTCCCCAGTAACTTGCGGCCTGGCGCAGCCAGTTGTTCTCCTGCGAACCCATGGTGTTCGCCACTTTCAGAAAATCATCTGCATTGCGAGGCGAGAATGTCCACAGCCACCAGTCTCGCGCCTTGCGCAATTCGG
>DATLVJ010000239.1:0-4244 GCA_035577585.1 Candidatus Limnocylindrales bacterium | reverse complement strand
CACCCCAGCGCGCTCTGCCTCGCGTGGTCATCGAACGGCAAGGGGAAACACTCGTGGCTCTCCGTGTGGAATCGGGAGGGCAAGTATGAGCCCGCCGCACCAGAACCGGGGCTTAACGGCTATTGATGGCGCAATGGCCCTAATCGTGATACTGCTGATGGTCCAGATCTGGCTGCTCTCGGCCACGGTAGAGGCATTTCTGGGAGGCCATCGCGAGACCGCCCTGCCGGGCGCGATTGTCTCGGGCATCATTTTTGTTGCCTGTTTCGGTTTGTTCTGTTTCGTGGACCAGGTGGATCGCGATGTCAGGCGGTGAGCGCATCACGTGCGCGCTCTCGGCACTTGGCAGGATGAAAAGAATGACGGGTCTTCCATCGGATTCACTACCAACGGCTTGGCGCGAAGCGCCGGGCGCCAGCCCGACGCCATTTTCGACTGTCTGGATTCAGGCGCACGGTCACGCACAGTTGTTCGGTTGGGTGACGAGTTTCATACTGGGCATCTGACTATACGCCTTTCCGAAATTTCGCGGCCGCCCTCTCCGATTGCTAGCTGTTGGATGGCTCATGTTCGCGATGTGGACCCTCACCGTAGCCGTCCGCTGGTTCTCCGCGGTATCATCCTGGCACTGGAAATTCCTATGGCCCGCGAGCGCCGTGCTTGAGTTGGCAGTCGCGCTCTTGCGTGTTGCAATCAACGGCACCCCGGGGCATCCCGCCATAACATGACTTGAACGAAGCCGCTGACGGCGGACGCTTCGCGTTTGGTAATTACCAGCAGGGGTGCCGAGAGCAGTAGTGTCGGGTCACAGGAAAGGAGGTCCCTGTGACCCATTTACGAAAACGGATGCTGGAGGAACTCCAGCGCCGTAACTATTCCCAGAGTACGATTGAAAGCTATCTCCATGCGGTCGAGGATTTCGCCAAGTTTTTTGGCAAGCGCCCCGATCAACTGAATGTGGAGCACATCCGTCGCTATCAGCTTCACCTGGTGCAACACCGGAAACTCGCCACCAACACCGTCGTGGTTCGCATGTCGGCGTTGCGGTTCTTCTTTGTCAAAACACTAAAACGTCCGTACGTGCGGGAGGACTTACCGTTCCCAAAACGTCCCAAGCGGCTTCCCATGGTGCTGAGTCAGGAGGAGGTGACGCGATTGATCGACTCCGCCAACAACCTGTTCCATCGCGCCATCCTTACGACCCTCTACGGCACGGGACTGCGCCGAGCCGAACTGTGCCGGTTAAAAGTAGGTGATATCGACAGCCGCCGCATGATCGTCCATGTTCACCAGGGCAAAGGCAACCGCGATCGCGACCTGCCGCTGACGCCGAAATTGCTGGAGACATTGCGCGAGTACTGGCGTTGGATGAAGCCCAAAACCTATTTATTTCCCAGTGGGCTGAGGAGCCGCCGCGCTGACCACCCGATCACCTCCAAAGCCATTTGGCACGCGGTCCGCGGAGCCGCGAAACGTGCCGGCATCGATAAGCCGGTGACGCCACACACGCTGCGCCATAGCTGGGCCACGCACCTGCTCGAAGGCGGTGCCGATCTGCGTACCATCCAAGTCTTGCTCGGTCACTCGGATCTGGAACACACCACCGTCTATCTGCACCTATCGCACCGCCACCTGCAGGCCGTCACTAATCCTTTAGAGACCCTGCCGGTTTCCGGCCTCGACCGTGTCCCACGTTCGCGAAGGGGTTTGAAAAAATGAGCCGGCCCACCGTGGAGGTGGCCGACATTGTTCGCGCGCAGGGCGATCCGTTCGTGGACCGGCACCAAAGCTGGCTGGATTACCAACAGCTCAAAGTGCTTCGCGCCATCCGAAACTGCCGCACGGCGGCGCTCGGTGGACATGTGGATGCTTGTCCGCGTTGCGGCTTCAAGGCCATCTCGTTTAACTCCTGCCGAAATCGCCACTGTCCAAAGTGCCAAGCACAAGCGCGTCAACGTTGGCTGGATGCACGCGAGCAACAACTGCTCGCCACCAGCTACTTTCATCTGGTTTTCACACTGCCACACGAGTTGAGTACGCTCGCCAGGGAGAACCCGCGGGTTCTCTACGCGCTGTTATTCTCCACCACCGCCGCTACGTTACTGGAGGTCTCGTCTGATCCTCGGCATCTGGGTGCCGAGATTGGATTCTTCAGCATTCTGCACACATGGGGACAAAACCTGTCGCATCATCCCCACGTGCATTGTGTTGTCCCGGCGGGAGGACTTTCCCGGGATCACTCCCGCTGGATCCGTCCACGGTATGCGTTCTTCTTACCGGTGAAGGTCCTCAGCCGCGTCTTCCGAGGCAAGTATGTTTCCGGCCTTCGCCGGCTCTATCGCCAGCACCAACTGCGCCTGGATGGTCCACTCGAACCGCTGCGAGACCCGAAACGTTTCGCCGCATTCTTGCGCACGCTGTTTCGCCAGGACTGGGTCGTTTACGCCAAACGGGCCTTCGGCGGGCCGGAGCACGTTCTTCGCTATCTCGGCCGCTACACCCATCGCGTTGCCATCTCCAATCACCGCCTTCTGGCATTCGATGGAGAGCGCGTCACATTCCGGTGGAAGGACTACGCGCACGACAAAAAGCACCGCAAAATGACTCTGGCGGCGACGGAGTTCCTCCGCCGCTTTGTCCAGCATGTACTGCCCAGAGGCTTCGTCCGCATCCGATACTTTGGCTTCCTCGCCCATCGCCAACGTCAGGCGTTGCTGCCCATATGCCAGCAGTTGATGGGTGCGTCGCCGGCTGCCCCTTCACTGCCTGCAACGCAAAGTGGGCCTTTCTGGTCCTGCCCGCACTGCGGCACTCCGATGCGTCTCATAGAAAAACTGACGGCCACTCGGATCGTGCAGCGGCGCGCGTGCCTCGACAGCTCTTAGATCCCGCAACAACTCGAATACACGAGAGGTATTGTCAGGGCGCACCCTACCAGTGTGTTCGCTCACTGGTGTTGCTCTCGCGCGCGGCCCCCGGGCCCTCTCCTCGAGCCCCGCTCAGCTTGCATCTCGACCACCAGTTCCACGCATTTCTCACCAGATCACTCGCCGACGCCACACCCCGAAAGTACCAAAACCCGATTGAAACTCCATAACGTCGCGTCCGCCGCAAACGTCAGCGGCTTCCTTCAAGTCCCTCTATCGAAAGTGCCTCGGCCCGAACATACCCACACACCCGTAAGTTTCACTGCCGAGGCACTTCCGATACAGACCTAACGACTTCCTGCCCGCGTCGTAAGCGGCACCTTTCCGAGACCTGCCCACGCTGAGGGTCACTGGCTCGCGGCTTCCGGCGCGATCAAGATTTATTGCGCGACTGACTTGTCAAAGTACCGTATGGCGACGCTAGTCTACTGAATTTTCTGGCAGAATTGAATGAATTCAGCAATCTTGAAAAGGGCTTGGAACGATGAAAGTTCCCTATGCGAAGAAGTGGCAGAAGGAAACAGATAAGCTACGCCAGATCGCGCTCGACTGCGGCCTGACCGAAGAACTCAAGTGGGGCAAACCGTGCTTCACCTTTCTGAAGAAAAACGTGGTGATCGTGATCCCGCTCAAGGAGTCGTGCGCGTTTTCGTTCTTCAAGGGCGCACTGCTCAAAGATCCAAAGCACGTTCTCCAAAGAATTGGAGAGCATACGCAGGCCGGGCGATGGATTAAATTCACATCGCTTCGGGAGATTGCGGCCCTGCGATCGACCCTGAAGGATTACCTCTACGAAGCCATCGAATTGGAGAAGTCGGGGAAGAAGATAGACCTGAAGAAACCTTCAGAGCCCCCCATTCCTGAGGAGTTGCAGAAGAGACTGGATGACGACGCGGTTCTCAGGTCGGCATTCGCAACGCTCACACCAGGCCGGAGGAGATCATACATTTTCCACATCTCATCTGCGAAGCAGGGAAAAACCAGAGCGGCGCGGGCGGAAAGGTGCGTGCCAATGATCCTGAGTGGGCGTGGGTTCAATGAGTCGCCGCACTGAGGCTGGAGTCGAATGGAACACGGCCCGGGCCATCTCTACGTGCGTTCCCCGCGCCACAACCGTTGCTCGGCTGCTAAACGCTAGACCGTGTCCTTGGCGTGTATGGATATTCTGGCTTCCGCCGTGGGTCGAAGATCACACGAGAAGTTGACCATAAACGTGTTGTGCAAGCGTCCAATATCGGATCGGCCCGAATCCGTAAACGTGGTGGCTTCGCTCCACAACTAGTGAAAATTACCGCCCCACAGTGGTTGCATCTGGTA
>DATLVJ010000238.1:0-8065 GCA_035577585.1 Candidatus Limnocylindrales bacterium | reverse complement strand
GGCAACGATTATTGATTTTACGCACGCGACGCTTTCGGACCCGGATGCTACGCCGTGGTTTCCGAAGATCGAAGCGCTGACGGGAAAAAGCGTGGCGAGAAATGCGAAGACGTTCAGCGTGTTCTCCGCGGGTGGGACGGCGGCGGCGAGCCTGGCGCTGGTGCTGGGGAAATTCGGGTTGCAGAGGCTGGTGGCGGTGATGTTCCGGCCGGTTTCGGAAACGGGCAGGAAGGGAATCGAGGAGTTGGAAACGCAGACTTCGCAACTGTTGTCGTTCCAAAGCATCGGGAGCCAGGTGTTTGGGACGCAGACGGCGTTTAATTTGCTGCCGCGGTTTGGGGCGGAGAGCAAAGAGGATTTGGCGCGCGAGGGAATGGAGATTCGAGCGGAGGTTGCGGCGGCGGTGGGCGACGCGAATGAGGATGCGAAGATTTCGCTGAACCTGGTGCATGTCCCGGCGTTTTATGGATTGACGTTCAGCGCTTGCGCGGATTTGGGCGAAGGAACGGATGCGGCGAAGTTGTCGGCGGCGTGCAAGGAAGCGGGCTGGGTGGTGGCGGAGTTTGCGGAGCCCCTGCCGAGCAACGTGAGCGTGGCGGGAGAGAGCCAGATGTTCATGAGCGAGCCACGGGCGGATTTGTCGCGAGCGGGGGCGTGGTGGTTCTGGGGCGCGGCGGATAATTTGCGAATGCCGGCGGCGAGCGGGATCAGGCTTGCGGATTGGTTGGAAGGATGAAGCTTGTGATTGTTGAGAAAAGCAGGTTCCTCGCTTCGCTCGGAATGACAGCTGACCGAATTCTGCGGTTGGCCACACAAGGAGCGCTGGTGGCTGGGTTGGCGATGGGGCTGGCGGGGTGCGGGTATCGGACGGCGGGGCATTTCAGCACGATGCCGAAGAATGTGCACGTGATTGCGGTGCCGGCGATGGAGAACAAGACTTCGACGTACCGCGTGGAGCAGAAACTGACGGCGGCGACGATTCACGAATTGCTGGTGAAGACAAATTATCACGTGGTGTCCGACGCAAACGGCGGGGACGCGGTGCTGACCGGAAAAGTTTTGCGGATGGAAGTGGTGCCGCTGTTGTTTCAGACGACCTCGACGGCGACGACCAGCACGGCGCAGGCGACGGCGATGCTGGTGACAATGACGTGCGAAGTGACGTTGACGGACCGGGCTACGGAGAAAGTGCTTTACCACAACGAGAATTTTCTTTTCCGGAATGAATATGAGCTGTCCACCGACGTGCGGAATTTCTTTCAGGAAGGCGACCCGGCGCTGGAGCGCATGGCGCAGGACTTTGCGGCGCGGCTGGTGGCCGCGGTGACGGAGAACTTCTGATGGCGCGGGTGAGCACGGAAGAATTTCTGGAGAAATTGCAGAAGGGGAAGCCGGTGCCGGCGGTGCTGCTGCTGGGCGACGAGCCGTATCTGCGCGATGAGTGCCGGAAGCAGTTGATTGAAAAATATGTGCCGGAGGCGGCGAGGACGTGGGCGATTTCGCGTTTTTCGGCGGACAACGGAGAGACGCAGGCGGCGGTGGACCAGGCGCAGACGTTGCCGATGCTTTCGCCGCAGCAGGTGGTGTTCCTGGAAGGTGGAGAAGCGATTGAGAAACTGGGAGAGAAGGCGCGCGATGAGGCGGTGAAAACGCTGGAGGCGTATCTGGAGAATCCGGCGCCTTTTACCGTACTGGTGATTGAGGCGTCCGGCCTCGACCAGAGGATGCGGCTGGCAAAATTGCTGCTGGAGAAGGCGCTGGCGGTTGAGGTGGGTTTGGGCGAGAAGATGGACGAGCGATTGGCGGCTGCGGGGCTGCTGGCGAAATCGCTGGCGAAGGAGCAGGGAGCTGAGTTTGAAAGGGGCGCGGCGGAGGACCTGGCGGAATTTGTGAGTGGCGACCTGATGCGGTTGAAAACGGAAGTGGACAAGCTGGCGACGTACGCGGCGGAGCGGAAGATTGTGCGGCGTCAAGATGTGGCGGCTCTGGTGATGTCGGAGAAGAGCGCGACGATCTGGGAGGTGGCGGATTTTCTGGCCGGGCGGCAGCCGCAGAAGGCGCTGGAGTTTTTTGCGCGATTGCTGCGCGAAGGGGAAGAGCCGGTGTTGATGCTGGGGGCGATGGCGTGGATGTACCGCAAATTGATTGAAGCGACGGAAGTGCGCGGGGCGACGAACGGGTGGCAGGCGGCGAAGGCGCTGGGGATGCGGCCGGAGCAGGCGGAGTTGGCGATACAGTGTGCGCGGAAGATTTCGAAGGAAAGATTGCTGGATGGATTGAGGGCGTTGCGGGAGGCGGATAGCCGGTTGAAGGGCGGGACGAAGGATCCGCATTTGGTGATGGAGTTTTTGGTGTGGGAGTTGAGCGGGGCGCGGGCGTAAAAATCGAAAATGGAAAATCGAAAATGGGGAAGAAGCAGAAAAGCTTAACGCAGAGACGCAGAGGACGCGGAGACTCCGCAGAGAAGAAAAAACCGCACCCTGAAAACCGCAGGGTGTGGCACCCGGCGGGGAACAACTGATAATTTCCATGGAATCTCATTGAGGGATTCTCTGTTTATAGAACGCGACAACCGCGTTGAGAATCTAGAAGGGAGAAATTGTGATGGGGAAGACCGTCATTGTTACCAAGCACCATCCATCCGAGCTGGGCGATATTGAAAAAGCCGAAGCGTATCAGATTTGTTTGCTCGGAGGTTCTACCGGGGATCAGATAGTTCAGGAACAGCACGGCTGGTGGAACGAACGGCAACAGAAAGCGGAAGCATTGGTGACCACTTTCCGGCCTGATGAACCATTGCCTCTAGAAAAGGCAGTAACGATTTACGTTGAGCAACTTTCCATACGTGCCCTAGAAGGATTCGTGCACGCACGATTTTTCAGCTTCACACAGAACAAATTTGTCTACCAGGATTTGAGACAAACAGAAGGTTTTCAAGAGACGTTGAAACGATATTTGTCGTAGTTAGAAGCCTGGCGGGAGGCGCACCCTTTGGCGGTTGGTACTTCAAAGGGGGCCGTTTTTGACTTTTAAGCGAAGGTGAGGCGGCCGCGGGGGGCGGGGATGGGGCGGCCGAGTTGGTTGGCGGTTTCGAGCCATTCCTGAATGATGATTTCTACGTTGGCGAGAGCTTCCTTGTAGGTCTTTCCGTCAGCAGCGCAGCCGGGAAGTTCGGGGACTTCGGCGATAAAGGCTTCGTCGGCCTGACTCCAATAGATGATGATTTCGTATTTAGGCATCGGGTTCTCCCGCCAAACGGTAATTGATTATAACATTCCGGACCTGTTTCACCTGGTAGGGTTTGCACTTCCCGGAATGAGGTTGCAAGTTGAGGATTTCGGTGACGCCATCTCGGAAAAAGATGTGGTGATCACCTTTAATACGCTCCTGAAACCCAAGCCGCTTGAGAAGCTGCACCATACCGGAAAAGGGAATATTTGCGTCAGCGCCGCCTCTTAGAATTTGGTCGAGAAGTTTGTCCGCTCGGGCCATGGTGGGATTGAACGCTGAAGCTTAGCGCAAGGCTGGGAGAACTGACAAGCATTGCCTTGGGGATCGGCTGGCGGAATGCTGGGCCACCTGAAGGTGGCCGCTACGGGGAGAAGAGAAAACCAAGAAGGCGGCGTAAAGCCGCCCCTACAATGGATCAGCGGCCGCAACTATAGGAGCGCTAGACGTAGAGGAGCCAGTTGTGAGGGTCGGGGGCGCGGCCGGTTTGGATGGCGGTTAGGGTGTGCTTGAGTTGGTGGGCTAAGCCCGTCGGGGAGTTGGTGGGGATTTCGTGGTCTTTGTTGTTGTGGCCGATGGCGGCGATGGGGGCGATGATTGCGGCGGTGCCTATGCCGAAGGCTTCGAGCAACGTGGTGTTGGAGTGGGCGGCCAGGACTTCGTCGATGGAGATGGGGCGCTCTTCGAGTTTGACGTTCATGTCGCGGAGCAATGTTAGGACGGAGTCGCGGGTTACGCCGGGGAGAATGGTGCCGGAGAGTGCGGGCGTGATGGCGGTGCCGTTGATGTTGAACATGATGTTCATCACGCCGGACTCTTCGATGAAGCGGCGGTCTTTGCCATCGAGCCACATTACGTTGTGATAGCCCTTGGCCTGGGCGAGTTTCGCGGCGAGTAACCCACCACCATAATTTCCGGCAGTCTTTGCGTCGCCGGTGCCGCCGGGGAAGGCGCGGACGTAGGTTTCTTCGGCGAGGAGGCGGATGGGTTGCGCGAAATAGGGGCCGCCGGGCGAAGTGATGATCACGAAGCGGTAGCGGGTGGCGGGACGGACCATCAGGCTGTCGTCGGTGCCGAAATAAACGGGGCGGACGTAGAGAGAGCCGCCATCGCGGTACGGAGTCCATTCCTTATCAACGCGGATCAGTTCGAGAAGGCCTTCGCGGAAAATTTCTTCGGGAATTTCGGGCATGGCCAGGCGCGCGGCGGTGCGATTGAGTCGGGCGTGATTGGCCATGGGACGGAAGAGAGCGACGCGGCCGTCGGCGGTGCGGTGGGCTTTGAAGCCTTCGAAGAGGGACTGGCCGTAGTGCAGGGCGGTGGTGGCGGGGGAGAGTTCCATCGGGCCGAAGGGGATGATGCGCGGGTCTTGCCATTTGCCGTCGGCGTAGTCGGCGACGAACATGTGATCGCTGTAGTTGGTGCCGAAGGGGGAGTTTTCGCGGAGGTCTTCGGTGAGGCGGGAATTTGGGGTGCGGGTGAGGGAGATGGTGGAGAGCATGTTGACCTCGGTGGAGAGAATCGTCGAAGTAGAAGGATGGCTTATTTGTTGGGGGTAGGGGAAGAGCCAATGTGGTACGCCCTCCTTCGCCGCGAAGAACGCGGCTTCGGCGGGTGGGCGGAGGGGGATTTAACACAGAGGGCACAGAGAGAAGAGCACGGAGGTCACAGAGAAGAAAGAAAAGAAAAAGCGCCCGCCTCGGAAGGCGGCCGCTACAAAAAAAAGAGCACTGGCGTGAAAGCCAGTGCTTGTATCTTGGTCCCACGAAGAGCACAGGCAGGAGTGCCTGTGCCACATGGTTACTTGGCGGACTTGGCCTTCACCTGGTTGAAGGCGAGCGTCAGGCGCGATTTGTAGCGGTTGGCGGTGTTCTCGTGGAGCACGCCCTTGGTGATGGCCTGATCGATCGCGGAAAGCGTGGGATTCAGAAGATTGGTGGCCGCGGTGACGTCGCCGGCGGTAATGGCGGTGCGGAGACGCCGCATGGCGGTGCGCACGCGAGTACGGTTGGCGCGATTGACTTCGGCCCGTTGGCGAGATTGCGCCGCGCGCTTTAAAACGGACTTTTTCTTCTTCTTTATTTTGGTAGCCTGACCTTGAGCCATCTATTGCTCCTTAAGCATTTTTACGCATTGAATTCAAACTAATAGTTTGAGGCGAGGCACACTGCTTTGTCAAACGAAGTAAAACCACCGATAAGGCCGTTGCAGGCTCCGGGGATCGGCAACGGCGCGATTTGCGTACCGGCTTTGCGGGCGAAACGCGGGGAACTGGCGCTTTTGGTGAACTCGCGCAACCCCATCGTCACCGTGGAGACGAGTGAAGAAGTGCGGTTTTCGACTTTGGTGGAGTGCGTGGCAGAGGAATTGGGGATTCCGCTGTATGTGTGGAGCGTGACGGTTGGGCTGGGGAGGTATGGCGGGGCGGGTTTGTACAATTCGGACCAGCCGGAGCAGGCGCTGACGAATATCGCGACGATTCAGGGAGACGCGATTTTTTTGTTGAAGGATTTCTGCAGGTATTGCGACAACGACCGGATCAGCCGGCGGTTGCGCGATCTGGCGGATGGATTTCGCACCGCGCGGCGGTCGATTGTGCTGGTTGGGACGACGATTCAATTGCCGCCGGAGCTGGATGCGGATGCGGTGGCGTTTCAACTGGGGCTGCCTTCGGTGGAGGAGTTGGTTGGCGGAGTGAAAGCGACGCTGGCGGAGTTAAATCGCGCGCAGGGAATTGCAACTTCGCTGGACTCGACGGGCGTGGGGCAGCTGGCGAAGAATCTGGCGGGGCTTTCGGAAGACGATGCGCTGCGCGTGTTGCGGCATTGTGTGCTGGCGCGGCGGAAGGCGGATGCGGGGCTGCTGGACGATGTGCTGGAAGCGAAGCGGCAGGCGATGCATACGGGCGGGTTACTGGAGACGATCAAGCGGGATGCGTCGTTCGCGGATGTGGCCGGGTTGCAGAGATTGCGGGAGTGGATCGGGAAGCGGAAAAGCGCGTTGACGCCGGAGGGGCAGCGATTTGGGTTGGTGCCGCCGAAGGGAGTGCTGATTACGGGCGTGCAGGGGTGCGGGAAGAGTCTGGCGGCGAAAGCGATTGCGGGGGAGTGGGGCTACGAACTGGCGCGGCTGGATGCGGGGGCGCTGTACGACAAGTTTGTGGGCGAGAGCGAGAAGCGGCTGAAGAAGGCGCTGGACGTGGCGCAGAAGCTTTCGCCGGCGGTGCTGTGGATTGACGAGATTGAGAAGGCGTTTGCGTCGGCGGGGTCGAGCGGGGACGCGGATGCGGGGTTGTCGCAGCGGTTGCTGGCGACGCTGCTGACGTGGATGCAGGACCGGGAGAGCGGAGTGTTCCTGGCGGCGACGTCGAACAACATTACGATCTTGCCGCCGGAGATGCTGCGGAAGGGGAGATTCGACGAAATCTTTTTTGTGGATTTGCCGGGAGTGGCTTCGCGGACGGCGCTGTTTGCTTTGCACATCCGGAAACGCGGGAGAGACGCGGCGGGGTTTGATTTGGCGAAGCTTGCGGCTGCGAGCGACGGATTTTCGGGGGCGGAGATTGAGCAGGTGATTGCGGCGGGGTTGTATACGGCGTTCGGGCTGAAGCAGCAGCTTTCTACGGAGATTTTGTTGGCAGAGATTGCGGCTACGCAGCCGTTGAGTGTTACGCGGGCGGAGGAGATTACGGCGATTCGGGTTTGGGCGAAGAGCCGAGCCGTGCCGGCGGATTGACCCTCCTTTGCCGCGAAGAACGCGGCTTCGGCGGGTGGGTAGAGGACTTAGACGTAAGAACGTAGAAGGCGCAGAGAAGAGAGTTGGAAAAAAAGGCCCGGCGGGGGATGCGCCGGGCCTTTTTTGTTTGGGGGGAGGGAAAGTTTTTATTCGAACGAGAAAGGGAAGTCGAAGATTTGGTCGCCTACGGAGATGCGCAGGGAGAGTTCGCGGGCGTTGGAATCGCGGGCGTACCAGAGATCGCCGGATGTTTTCTGGCCGGGGGCGAGGTTGGCGGATTTGAGAGCTACGGCGCGGACGGAGGCGGATTCGTCGTTGAAGCCGAGGTAGTCGTCGACGGCGGTGGTGTGATAGGTGGCAGGCGCGACACGCGCGGTGGAGCGGGAGTGGAGAACGATCGCGCTGGGCGGGGGGACGGCGACGTATTCGCTGCGCATGAGCTGGTGATTGACTTCATTGTGAGCGAGTTTGGAAGGATCTTCTTCGCGGAGGTTGCGCAGGGTCGGTGTCAGTTCGTCGAGAGTGACGAGCGACGGATGCACGTAGACCTGGGCGGTGCCGGCGTTGGAGACGGCGACGCTGGCGTGGAGCTTCCAGCCGGTGTCCTGCAGGGAGACTTGGACGGTGATGCCATTGGAGGTGGCGGATTCGACCTTGCGGCCGCGGCTGATGAACTGGTCGCAACCGGGAGCGCCGGCGTTCCAGCGGACGATGCCGTTGACGGGAGTGGCGTTGGTGACGGGCGCGGGTTCATCGAATTCGAGAGTGGGCTGGGCCGCGGGCGTTGCGGTGGTGAGGTACATGCGCGCGACGTAGCCATCTTTGCCGTCGGAGGTGCGGATGTGCGTGGTGTAGCCTTCGTTGTCGGCGAGAATAGCGACTTGCTGGCCGCAGGAGAGCGTGGCGATCTGGCGCATGGGGAGAGCTTGCTCGGCGTCGGCGGTCATGGGGACGTTGGAGATGCCGGGGCAGTTGACGAAAGCGCGCGGCGCGGGGGCCACGCCGGACTTGGCGGCGGATTCGTTTGCGAAGAGCGGGGAACCCGCTAGCAGCAGAGTTGCGCCGAAGAGCATTTGTTTGGCGGACAGAGACATGGTCGAAC
>DATLVJ010000237.1:0-12125 GCA_035577585.1 Candidatus Limnocylindrales bacterium | reverse complement strand
TCAGCGTGGTGGGGTCCGGCGGGATCATCGAGAGCATGGGCTTCACGAAGCGGCACATCGGCGTCATCATTTTGGAAAATTCGTCATAGGCTTCGGCGTCGAGGCGGGAGTGACGGCGAATTTCGCGCTGGGATTTGGCGTGATCGTTGACGCGCCAGAGGTAATCGCCGTTGAGCATCGGGGAAAAGGTGCCGTCGAGCGGAAGGATTTCGAGGCCGTGGCGGGGGAGATCGAGTTCGCGAATGATTTCGGGGCGGAGCAGGGAGACTACGTAGGAACATTCGGAGAAGAGGAAGCCGGGGACGATTTCTTCGGTGACGGCGGCGCCGCCGAGGACGCCGCGGCGCTCGAGGACAACGACTTTCTTCCCAGCTTTGGCCAGGTAGGCGGCGTTGACCAGGCCATTGTGACCGCCTCCGATGACGACGACGTCGTAGAACTGCGGCATTCGTTAGGACTCCAGTATGAAGAAGAGGAATTCGATGAAACGTGGAACGAAACATTCTACTGAGAGTGAGGCGGGTGCACAAGGCGGTGAAGGAGGTAGGATTTCGATGAAAAAAGGCGCCCGCCTCGGAAGGCGGCCGCTACAAAAACGTGCTTAGGTGGCAGAGAAGACGGGAGCGCCCTCGGCGCTTAACCTCTTCCGAGAGTTTACGAATCGATTCCTCGTTCATCGCCATTCCTTCGCCGCGATCAATCGATGCTTCCGCCGCTTCTACGGCGGCGAGAATTTCTCCGCGCCGGCGCTCCCGATACTCCCAAAGCTGAAGCGCTTCCTGAACGGCGTCCTCCGTGCTGGCAACCCGGCCATCCTTGATGGCCTGGCGAATGAACGCCTCCTGATCCGGGTTTAATTCAACCTTCATACGGGTAAGCGTAGGCGTGGAGGGAAGTCCATGTCAAGCCTGGAGCAGGGGACGAGTTAGAAAGCACCCGCCCCGTGAAACCATCGGGTGCAAACGACGCCCGCCTCGGAAGGCGGCCGGTACAGGAGATTGCTGGTCCACCTGAAGGTGGACGCTACGGCGGCGAATCAGTTGGGGGAGGCGGCGCTGGCGGCTACCGGGGTGGTTTTGCCGATGGCGTCGCCGTTGACTACGAGTTCGACGCGGCGGTTGCGTTGGCGGCCTTCGGGGGTGTCGTTGGAGGCGACGGGTTGGGTTTTGCCGAAGCCTCGGGCGGTCATAGTGCTGGCGGCGACGCCTTCTTCGGCGAGGTAATCGCGGACGGAGTCGGAGCGGCGTTCGGAGAGTTGCTGGTTGAAATCGTCGGTGCCGACGCTGTCGGTGTGGCCTTCGATCTGGAGGGTGAGTCCTTTGTGGGCCAGAAGGATGCCAGAAATTTTGGCTAGTTTTTCGCGCGCGCCGGGTTTGAGCGTGGTGCTTCCGGTGTCGAAGAGTACATCGGACATGTTGACGATGAGGCCGCGGGCGGAATCGCGAGTCTGGAGAATGGAA
This sequence comes from Candidatus Limnocylindrales bacterium, assembly GCA_035577585.1. GTDB lineage: Bacteria > Acidobacteriota > Terriglobia > Acidiferrales > UBA7541 > Acidiferrum. The sequence continues at coordinate 10,665 of DATLVJ010000237.1, read as the reverse complement.
TTGAGTTGTTCGAGAAGCTGGGCGCGCAACTGGGCCTTTTCGTTTTCGGCATCAGCGGCGGCCTGCAAAGCCTTTTGCGTTTGGGCTTCGGCGGCGTGCTGCTGGTCGAGCGCAGTCTGACGAGCCTGCTCGGCCAGGGCTTTTTGTTTAGAGGCTTCGAGAGCGGCCTGTTCGGCTTCGGCTTTTTGTTTTGCGGCTTCCTGAGCGGCTTGTTGGGCTTCGAGTTTCATGCGTTCGGCTTCGGCCTTGGCTTGCTCGGCCTGAATGCGGGCTTGCTCGGCTTCCTGGCGGCGACGGCCTTCCGCTTCGGCATCGGCGCGGGCTTTGGCTTCGCGGTCTTCAGCAGCTTTTTTCTCGGCGGCGAGGCGAGCTTGAGCTTCTTCTTCGGCCTTTTGTTTTACGGCCATCACACGAACTTCCTCGGCGGTTTCGACAACATCGCGCGCAGTGGATTCCACGGTCTTTTTATCGCGCTTGGCGTGATAGGCCTCTTCCGCGGCGGTCAATTGCTGTTCGGCCTTGGCGAGCGTGGAAAGGGCAAATCTGCCGCCGCTGGCGTTGCGGGCGATGCGAACGGCATTGCGAGCTTCAAAGAGTTCGCGGGGAGTCTTTGGGTCGATACCGAAGATGGCGTTTTCGATCTTGGTGTTGGAGGAAGAGTAGACGCCGCGGCCGAGGAGTTCATAGGTGGCGTCAATGTTTTCGATTTTTCCGCTGGCGGTCATGGGAATGGTGTTTTCCAGGACCACCATGTTCCCCGGCTGGGTGACGGCGAAATAAGGCTCGGCGGTGACGATCAGCCCGAAAGTCTGCATGTCGGTGACGGCCTTGACCTGGGCGGCGCCATTTTTCGCGACGACTTCACCAAGATTTTCGGCGCGGCACTGGGCGGAGACGGCCCAGAAAACGTAGGTAAGATATTCGAGGCCGAACTTCGTGGCGTCGTTCAAGCCTTCGAATTTTGCTTCGATCTCCATGCGGTTCTTTTTGCTTTCGACTTTCACGTCGGCGCTGGCGCCCCGCAGAAGTTCGGTCCCCTGGAGGTCGACTTTGGTGGAACCGTTGGCGCGGCGGTAGTTGACAGCCTTGGTGGTGCGCGCGACGTAACCCGCAGAAGGCTGTGAGGCGACAGGTGAATCTGATTTATAGAGCGCGGTGGATTGAGGAGCGGACTGACCTGCCGCGGCCCCAAGAAAGATCAGGGTTGCCATACCGCGATAGAAAAAAGTGCTTTTCACGTGAATCTCCCTAAACCAGCCTGGTTTTCGTTGAAATTGTGTCGGCGCCCGCCCTCCGACGGCGAGCGCCAGTGCTCAGACTCTCAAGATTGAACTCAGATTAACAAAAACGAAGAAGTGCCGGCGGGCGCCGCAAGCTGGTTAGTACAGTTAATTACTGTCCCTGTGGACAGGTGGCTGCGGCAGCGTTCGGCTTGCGGCCACCAGGAAATCGAAACTATAATCCGAAGTTCATTTGACGAGCCGAGGGTAGAGTTTCATTCGATTCACGGAGGCTATGTGCCGGTTGGAACCGCATTTCATGAGAGAACTTTGGCGCTTTGCGAGAGCCTGAGCTATCGCGAGTGGTCCGGCTATTACACGGTCAGCGTCTATGAGATGACGCATGAGCACGAGTACAACGCGATCCGGAATTCAGCGGCGCTGATTGATATTTCGCCGCTGTTCAAGTACCGGATTACCGGGGCGGATGCGACCAAATTTGTGAACCGGGTGATTACCCGGGATATCAACAAGGTGGCCGTGGACCAGGTGATTTACTGCTGCTGGTGCGATCCCGAAGGCAAAGTGGTGGACGACGGGACGATTTCGCGCTTGGGAGAAAACGAGTACCGGTGGACGGCGGCGGACCCGAGCCTGAGGTGGTTCAGCCAGAATTCGCTGGGGCTGGACGTGCAAATCGAGGATATATCGGAGAAGGTGGCGGCGCTGGCTTTGCAGGGGCCTACTTCGGGGAAGCTGTTGCATGCGGCGGCGGAGGCGAATATTGCCGGGCTGAAATATTTTCGCGTGACCCACGGGAAGATTGCGGGAGTGCCGGTGGATATTTCGCGGACGGGCTACACGGGCGATCTGGGGTATGAGATCTGGGCGCCGTGGAAGGATGCGATTAAGGTTTTTGACGCGTTGATGGAAAAAGGCAAAGCATTTGATATTCATCCAGCGGGGATGGTGGCGCTGGATATCGCGCGGATCGAGGCGGGATTGATTTTGATTGAAGTGGATTATGTGTCGAGCAAGAAATCGTTGATCGAGGAGCAGCGGTATACGCCGGGAGAGATCGGGCTGGGAAAGCTGGTGGATTTGAAGAAAGAAAGTTTCGTTGGGCGCGAAGCGCTGGCGATGGAGGCGAAGAAGGGGGGCCCGGCGCGGCGGCTGGTGGGGCTGGAAGTGAACTGGAACGAGGTGGAAGCGCTTTACGAAAAGATTGGGATGGCGCCGCAGGTGCCGTCGACGGCTTCGCGGGTGGCGGTGCCGGTGTATCGCGAGGGGCGGCAGGTGGGAAAGGCGACGTCGACGACGTGGTCGCCGACGTTGAAGAGGATGATTGCGCTGGCGACGGTGGGACGAGAGAGCGCGGCGTTGGGAACGAATTTGAGCATGGAGTTGACGGTGGAGGCTGCGCGGAAGACGGTGTCGGCGAAGGTGGTGGCGCTACCATTTTTTAATCCGGGGAGGAAGATGGGGGCGGTGGTGGTTTAGTTTGGGAAAACCCGCACCAGGGAAGAGTAAGAGCGGCCCGCCTCGGAAGGCGGGCCCTACTTTTTTGGCAGCGTTCCCGGGTGGGGCGACCTGAAGGTCGCCGCTACGGGGTGGCGGCGAATTGGGCGGCTTTGTTTAGGAGCGCGTCTAACGCGGCTCGGTCTAGAAACTTCCCTTTCAAAATTACGGCGTTAATTCTCCCTGAGTTGTGGATGTCTGCGAGCGGGTTGGCGTCAAGCAAAACGAGGTCGGCGCGCTGGCCGGGGGCGATGGTGCCTTGTTCGGTGGAGCGGTTGAGGAATTCGGCGGGTCTGGAGGTTGCGGCCTGGAGAGCTTGCATAGGCGTTAGGCCTGCGCGAACGAGATCGGCGAGGCTGTCGTGCAAGGCGAAGCCGGGGACCAAGTTTGGGGCGGTGGAATCGGTGCCCGCCATGATGGGGATACCCGCGGCGTGCATGTCGCCTACGGCTTTGAGAGAGGCTTCGACCAGTTTTGCGCGCAAGAGAAAATCGCCGGGCGATTTGTTGGCGAGGCTTTCGGCGCGGCCTTGTTTCCAGATTTTTTGGAGATTTTGCGGGATGTATTTCAGGTTGGGATCGTTGGCGCGGTCGGTAGCGGGAGTCAGAAAGGCGAGTTCGATCAACAGGGGAAGTGTGGGGACTTGCCAGGTGTGATTGGCGAGGAGTTTGGCGTAAAGGTGTTGCGCTTTTTCGGGGGAATAGGAGTCGAGGACGGCTTGCTGCCAGGCGCGCTGGCGAAGGCTGGTCTGGCGCGGAGTCTCTTTGCGGCGAGGCGGATCGAGTTGCTGCTGGCGGAGTTCTGCTTCGCGGGAAGAGCAGGCGAGGAGAATTCCAGTGAGGTGCTCGACGCTGGCTTGGCCGGCGTCGGAGGCTTGGGTGGCGGAGATGGAATCTGGGACGTGGCCGACGAAGCGAATGTTCTCTTTGCGGGCGGCTTCGGCGATGGCGAAATAGGCATCGGGTTTGAGGCGGGATTGAACTTTGATGAAGTCCACGCCCTCGGATTTCAGTTTGCGGACGTCGGCATCGGCTTCGGTGGGAGTTACGACGACGATGGAGGGTTGAAAGTAGGGCGGGTTGCCGTCGAGGTAGGGGCCGGTGAAAAAGATTTGGGGCCCAGGCTGATCGCCTGAGTCGATTTCCTTTTTTAGCTTTTTGAGTTGAGCGACGTCGCCGCCCATGTCGCGGACGGTGGTGACCCCGTTGGCAATCAGGAGCGGGAGGATGAATTCGCGGCTGCCGGTCGGCTCGCCTGCGCCCATCAGATGGATGTGCATGTCGGCGAGGCCGGGGATCAGGAATTTGCCGGTGGCGTCGACGATTTGTGCGCCGGAGGGGATTTCGAGGGAGGAGTCGGGGCCGATGGCGGAGATTTTTTCGTGATCGATCAGGATTGTGGAATTTGGTTTTGCAGGGGCGCCTGTGGCGTCGATGATGGTGGCGTGGCGGATGGCGATGGTGGTGGGGAGGGGTTTGTGGCAGGCGGAAAGGAGAAGAAAGGAAAAAGAGAATAGGAGCTTAGGACGAATCGTTTTGGACACATAGCTATTGTAGCGGAGTGGGGTGCGCAAAAGCGGGAGCTTCGCTCCCGCACTCAAAAGAGCCGCCTACTTAAACATCGGCGGCAAGACCCTACGAGAATGCGCCCGCTTCGGAAAGCGGCCGCTACACGGGCGAGGAGCGGCCTGCCTCGGAAGGCGGGCCCTACATCAGGCGGTTGTATTTTTTCAGGGTGGCGCGGAGTTTTTCGTGGTCGAGGGCGGTAACGTGGTGGCCGTCGATGCCGGTCATGGAGTCGGCGGCGATCATGGCGTTGGTGATTGCTTCTTCGGTGGCTTGGACTACGGCAGCGAAGACGGGATCGAGTTTGGCGTTGGGGAGCATTTTTATGCTGGCTACATTTTTGGAGACGGCGGCGCCGTGGTTGGCGGTGGAGAAGGCGATAAAGATGTCGCCGGAGCCGTCGCCGGAGATGCTGCCGAGGCGGCCGAGGCCAAGAGCGGCGCGGTGGGCGAGGCGCTTGAGTTGCGTGGAGATGAGCGGGGCGTCGGTGGCGACGACGATGATGATGGAGCCCCGCTCGGAGATTTCGGAGGGCTGGTAGGCGTAGGGATCTTCGGAGGAGATTTCGCGGCCAACGGGAATTCCGGCGATGCGAAGATTCTGGCGCGAGCCGAAGTTGCACTGGACGAGGACGCCGACGGTGTAGCCGCCGTCTTTTTCGGAGAGTTTGCGCGATGAGGTGCCGATGCCGCCTTTGAAGCCGCTGCAGATCATGCCGGTGCCGCCGCCGACGTTGCCTTCGTCGACGTGGCCCGACAGTGCGGATTCGATGGCGTGAAAGGCGTGCTCGGGCTTGACGTGGAAGCCGTTGACGTCGTTGAGCCAGCCGTCCCAGGTTTCGGCGACGACAGGGAGAGACCACCAGTAGCCGCTGGCGTCTGGCTGGCCGTGGGCGACGCGCCACTGGATCACGGCGTCGCGGACCACGCCGACGCTGTGAGTGTTGGTGATCATCACGGGGCCTTCGAGGAAGCCGGATTCTTCCACCCAGGTGGTGCCGGTCATTTCGCCGTTGCCGTTTTGCGAAAACCAGCCGGCGAAAACGGGATCCATCATGGAATCTTTACCGCGCGGGAGAATGGCGGTGACGCCGGTCCGGACGGGGCCCTTGCCAATGACAAGTTTGCCTTCGCCGGAGATGAGCGTGGTGTGGCCGACGAGGACGCCGGGGACGTCGGTGATGGCGTTGAAGGGGCCGGGGGCGCCGTCGAACGGGACGCCGAGATCGCGGGCGCGTGGTTTGGCCGCGGATTTTTCCTGGGCATGCATGGGAATTATCGCGATGAGCAGGGAGCAGAACAAAAGAACAGAAGGCACAGCACGCCGCATGGATAGTCTCCGTGGAAAAGGATGGATTGAATTGATTTCGAAAGTATTTGCCGCTGATCGTTTCGTGAAATCGAGATTGAACTCCCGCTCGTGGCAAGTCACTTCCCGTCGTCCCAGTTGAGATCCTTCGCCTATCCTCATCGGATAGGCTCAAGATGACAAGTATTGGTTTAGTGCGAGTGCTGCGATCAAGCAGGAAAGACTTTGCCCAGGGCGTATTGTAAAGCATCGGCGATAAGTTGGCACTCTTGCGGGGTGACGATGAAGGGCGGAGCGAGGAGGACGTGATCGCCTCGCGTTCCGTCGACGGTGCCTTGAGATGGATAGGTGAGGACGTTTCTTTCAAGGGCGGCCTGGCGGATTTTTTCGGCGATGGCGGATTCTTTGGGGAAGGGCTCGCGGGTGGATTTGTCTTTGACGAACTCGACGGCTTGCAGGAGGCCAAGTCCGCGGACCTGGCCGACGTGAGGATGCGATTCTAGAGCGGAGAGCGACTTGCGGAGGGCTTCGCCGGCCGGAGTGACGCGATCGAAAAGTTTGTGGGCTTCGAGGTAATCGAAGACGGCGTTGCCGGCGGCGGTGGAAACGGGATGCGATTGGTAGGTGAAGCCGTGCATGAAGGCGGCGGTGCCGTTTTCGAAAGCGTCGACAACGCGGGGAGCGACGAGAACGGCGCCGAGGGGAGCGTAACCGCTGGCGATTCCCTTTCCAGTAAGTATGATGTCGGGCTCAAGGTTCCAATGCTGGCTGGCGAACGGTTTTCCTGTGCGGCCCATGCCGGACATGACTTCGTCGGCGATTAGAAGGATGCCGTGGCGGCGACAGATTTCGGCGATGCGGGCGGTGTAGCCGTCGACGGCGGAGGCGGCGCCGAGAGTGGCGCCGACGACGGGTTCGAAGATGAAGGCGGCGACGGTAGAGGCGTCGTTGGAGCGGAGAAAAACGTCGAGCTCATCGGCGCAAGCCAGATTGCATTCGGGGTAAGTTTTGCCGAACGGACAGTGGTAGCAGAAGCACGGAGCGACGTGGCCCCATTCAGGGATCATCGGCGCGTAAGGAGCGCGGCGGCCGACGTTGCCGCTGACAGACATGGCGCCGAGGGTGCTGCCGTGGTAGCTCTGCTTGCGGGAAACGACGCGGTAACGCGAGGGCTGTTTGGTTTCGAGAAAATATTGGCGCGCGAGCTTGAGGGCGGTTTCGGTGGCTTCGGAACCGCCGGAAGTGAAATAGACGCGGCCACCGTTTTGAAAATTGGGCGGCGCGATGGCGAGGACGCGGGCGGCAAGTTTTTCGGCGGATTCGGAATGGAATTGCGTGGTGTGGGCGAAGGCGATGCGACCCGATTGCTCGGCCATGGCGCGGCCGATTTCGGGGACACCGTGGCCGATGCTGACGACCGCGGCCTGGCCGGAGGCGTCGAGGTAGCGGCGGCCGTCGGAGGCGACGATCCAGCAGCCTTCGCCGCGGACGGCGACGGGATAGTCTTTGCGAAGATTGCGGGAAAAAAGAGAGGAAAAGTGGCTGGCGGTGCTCATTCGAAAATTGTAGCAGAAGCAGCGGGGCGGACAGTTGGGGCGCGAAGAAGGAGAGCGGGCCAAGTTGGACGGGGATGGCGAGTGGGTGGGATACTCTTTCGCGGGTTGGGAGGATGAAACTTGAGGATGAAATTATACGCGCGGATTGCGTTGGTATTGGTGATGGCAGTTGTTTTCGGTTTGAGTCCCGCGGCGGCACAGACGGCGGAAGATCCGGCGAGGATTGATGTGGATCTGCGTGACGCGGCGAAATATGTTTTTCACGCGAAGATTTCGCTGCCGGTGAAGCCGGGGCCGATGACATTGGTTTATCCGAAGTGGATACCGGGAGATCACTCCCCGGTGGGGCCGATATTTGATTTGACGGGGCTGAAGATTACCGCGGCTGGGAAGGAAGTTGCGTGGAAACGCGACGATGTGGATATGTTTGCGTTTCATCTGGATGTGCCCGGCGGCGCGAACCGGCTGGAGATCAAGCTGGATTATTTAACTCCGGCGGAAGCTACGGGGACTCGGGAGCATCCGGCGTCGACGGGACAGCTGGCGGTTTTGAACTGGTATGTGGTGATGCTGTATCCGCAGGGGACGAGGTCGGACGACATTACTTATGTGGCGAGTTTGCGGCTGCCCGCGGGATGGAAATATGGAACGGCGCTGCCGGTGGCTAAAGAAGCGGCGGGAGAGGTTGAGTTTGCGCCGGCTTCGTTGACGACGGTGATGGATTCGCCGGTGATTGCGGGAGTGTTTTTCAGGGACATTGATTTGTCTCCGGGGCAAAAAACGCAGCACACGCTGCATATTGCGGCAGACGGGCCGGCGGCACTGGAAGCGAATGCGGCGGAAGTGCAGCACTTGCGGCAATTGATTGCAGAGGATTGGGCGATCTTTGGGGCGCGGCATTACCGGCGGTACGATTTTTTGCTGGCGCTTTCCGACCGGATGCCTCCTGATGGCGTGGAGCATCACGAATCGAGCGACAACCGGACGCCGGAAACGCTATTTCTGGACCCGGATGTGCGCGAGACGCAAATGGATTTGCTACCGCACGAGTACACGCATTCGTGGAATGGAAAATACCGGCGGCCGGCCGGGCTGGCAACGCCGGATTACCAGGCGCCGATGAAGGGCGAGTTGCTTTGGGTATATGAGGGTCTGACGCAGTATTACGGGCAGATCCTCTCGGCGCGGGCGGGATTCTGGACGCCGGAAAGATTCCGGGAACAACTGGCGGCGACGGCGGCGTATTTGAACGACCGGCCGGGGCGGACGTGGCGTGATTTGCAGGATACGGCGATTGCGGCGCAATTGTTGTACAGCGCGCCGCCGGCTGGCGGATCCTGGCGGCGCGGGGTGGATTATTACGACGAGAGCACGCTGATCTGGCTGGAGGCGGACACGATTATCCGGCGGGAGAGCAAGGGCAAGAGATCGCTGGATGATTTTTGCCGGAAATTTCATGGCGGGGAGAGTTCGGGGCCGAAGCTGGTGACTTATACGTTTGAGGATGTGGTGGCCGGAATGAATGAGGATGCGGCGTATGATTGGCGGAGTTTTTTTGAGGAGCGATTGAAATCGCACGGGCCGGGCGCACCATTGAAAGGGCTTGAGAACAGCGGGTGGAAACTAGTGTTCAACGAAACGATGAATGAGCACCAGAGGGCGGAAGAGGGGGCGGAATTTATTGTGGACGCGCAGTTTTCACTGGGATTGCAGATTCACGCGCCAGGCGGGCCGGACGCAGGGCAGATTCTGGATGTGATTCCGGGATCACCGGCGGAGAAGGCGGGGTTGGCGCCGGGGATGCAATTGGTGGCCGTGGACGGGCGGAAATGGTCGCCGGATATTTTGCGGGACGCGATCCGGCGGGCGAAGGACGGGAAAGAGCCGATCGAGTTGCTGGCGGAGAATGGAGATTATTTTCGGACTTTTCGGATTGAGTATCACGGAGGCGAGAGGTATCCGCACCTGGAATCGATTTCGGGGAAGACGGATGTGTTGACGGAAATTGCGAAGATGAAGGCCGCGCCGGTGACGGTGCCCGCGAAATAATTTTCTAGGGAATTCAAATTGACGGAAAGCCCGCACGGATTGGTGCGCACGATCGGCCGCTGGAGTTTGACGGCTTTGATGGTGAATTCGATTGTGGGCGTGAGCATTTTCAAGCTGCCGGCGGATTTGGCGCGGAATCTGGGCGGATGGAGTCCGTTGAGTTGCGTGGCGGCGGGGTTGGGGATTCTGGTGATTGCGGGGTGCATTGCGGAAGTTTCCTCGCGATATGAAGAGACCGGCGGACTTTATCTCTACGCGCGGGATGCGTTGGGGCGATTTGCGGGGCTGCTGGTTGCGTGGATGACGTGGCTGACGCGGATTGCGGCGCCGGCCGCGGCGGCAAACCTGGTGTGGACGTACAGCGCAAGGTTTTTTCCGAGGCTGGAGAGCGGGCCGGGCAAATTTCTGACTCTCTTCCTGCTCATCGGGCATCTGGCGCTGTTCAACTATTTCGGCGTGAAGATGGGAAAGAACCTGAGTAACTTCTTCACGGCAGTGAAGGTGGGATTTTTGCTGGTGTTTGTATCTGCGGGATGCTGGGCGTTGGTTATGCGGCCGGATTTGCGCGTACCGCTGGCGATGCCGGTGGTTTCGGCGAAGACGTGGTTTGAGACGATGCTGCTGCTGGTATATGCGTACGGAGGGTTTGAAGGGGCGCTGTTTGTGGGCGGCGAATCGACAAATCCGAGACGGGACACTCCGATTGCGCTGCTGCTGGCGCTGGGCGTGGTTTGCCTGATTTATACGGCGGTGCAATATGTGACGATCGCAACGCTGCCAGATGCGGGGAGTTCGGCGCGGCCTCTGGCGGATGCGGCGCAGAGATTTATGGGATCGGGCGGAGCGGCGGCGATTGCGATGGCGGCACTGATTTCGGGCTATGGGTACCTGAGCGCAAATGTGCTGCACGCGCCGCGGATCACTTATGCCCTGGCAGAGCAAGGAGATTTTCCGGCGTTTTTCGGCGTCGTGCATTCGAAATACCGGACGCCCTATGTTTCGATTCTGGTGTATGCGGCGCTGGTTTTTGTTTTTGCGCTGATCGGGAATTTTCAGTGGAATGCGTTGCTGTCGGCGGCTTCGCGTCTGTCGGTGTATTGCGCGGTTGCGCTGGCGGTGCCGATATTGCGGAGCAGGAAGGATGGGAAGGCGAAATTCCTGCTTCCGGCGCCGTATCTTTTTGCGGGATTGGGAATATTGTTTTCGGTGGTGCTGGCTACGCGGATGGGGCGAAGCGAGTTTGCCGTGATTGGAACGACTTCGGTGATTGCGCTGGTGAACTGGGCTGTGGTGCGGAGGTGAGACGTTGACGATGACGCGGACGGGCAATGCGTTTATGCCCGCGGATGATTATGGGCGCGGGATGCGGCAATTCTCGGTAAATTTGCTGGTGCGAGATTTGCAGGCTTCGCTGGCGTTTTACGAGCGGGTGCTTGGTGCGGCGGTGCG
>DATLVJ010000236.1:0-8086 GCA_035577585.1 Candidatus Limnocylindrales bacterium | reverse complement strand
TAAAAACGAGAAGAGGGAAGGAGATTCAGCGGAATGTTGATAGCCCACCACCGAAAAATTCTGCCGTCAGCTAGTCCGAAATGAAGCGGCATCAGTCGAACAAGCCGCCAGATCGCTGCGGTTTCCCGGTGCAGAGGGTCGAATTCAAATAATGGATTGGAGAATGGAGCACCTCTCTTTCAATTCGATTATACAGCTAATTGCAGGGGCATCTTGTTCCATCTTCCTCGGCACAGAGCGCCTCTGGCGGAAATCGGCGGTTAGGTTGTGCTGCAAATCGTTGGCGAGATCGAATGCGGCCCCACTCCGTTTTGTATCCCCCTGCGAATTCCGTCTGCCGTACATCTGCCTAACTCGGCTGATTCTGCGCTTTTTGCTGGTTCTAGGACTGCCTAAAATCAGCAACTTACGTGTTATCAGTACGGCCTGATGATTCGACTTCCACACGCCTCCGCCAATTATAGTTAGTGTTTATGCGGGTACTTCGATAGCTGGATAGTTAGTGTGCCGTAGACGGGCCAGGCTTTCAGCCTTCCGAGGCTGCTAATTCAGCTTTCCAAGTGGCCCGGATAGCCTTGTCCACGGCTTCCTGTCGCTCTGGAATCCACTTGGAATAGTGCCTTCTGACTATTTCTTCGGAGTCTCCCAACACTGAGGCCACGAATCCAGTGGAGACGCCTTTTACCAGAAACCTCTTGGGTGTGGTGTGGCGGAACTGGTGCGGATGCCCCTCAGCACCAGCGGCCTCGAAAATCTTTGTGTATATCTTCCGCCATTTCTTGGTGATGTCTTCCAAGTCGCTTTTGCCAGACCAGAACGGCGTATCACCGTCCAGCGCGAGAATCGCCTTTGCAAGGTCATTCGGGATTGGGCACGATACTGCCACTCCCGTCTTAGCTCTACGCAGTTCCAGCGAATAATCCGCGTGAGTTTTCACCACCCGTTCTTTAGACAATGTGGTTGCGTCACGGCTTCACCGACTACGGGTATTCGATCGGCTTCCATGTCGCGGGCGCGACCTTGCGCCGCTTGCCAGTCTCGAAGGCCGAGAGGCTTACGGATTCGTTGGCCGTTGGACATACTCCAATCAAACCAGATTGGGCAATGACACTTGAGCGAGTCCCGGCTGTCATGGGGACGCTTCCTTGTGTGACGGCGGAAACCGGAGTACGCCACACCTCAAATGCCGAATACACGCGCGTTTTATAGACACTTAGGTATCGGAATGAAGATGGTTTGCTGCTCGACTGACCGCGCGTTGGCCGGCACTTCCAAGCTAGCTTAGACTTTTGACGAACGGTTGATATTCCTCATGTGCGATGCCATTGCGGGGGCGAGTAACTTGGCAATCACAGCGCCGGCGCTGTAAACGGGACTCCCTGGCGGCAGAAAGGAGTGAATTTCGCTCAGGTCATCTCCGGAAGTGACCAACCCGGTTTCAACGTACTTGCCGGCATGTACCTGAGGAAGTCCAACGTTCGCTAAGTTGATAGCCAGTCGTGACGACAGGCTTGAGTACCGCACTTGCTGATTCTGCAAGACACGGGAATGTCGCTTCCTAGGTGGATCTAAAATGAGGAGACGTTCAACCTTCATAGACTCTCTCAGAGGAAATGGTCTATAAACTCGGGCTGGTCAAAGCGGCGAGGCGGTTAGTTGCGGTCGAGGACTTCGCGGAGTTTACGCATGAGGGATGCTTCGGTGAACGGCTTTTCGATGAAGTCGATGCCTTCGCGCAAGACGCCGTGGTGGACAATCGTGTCACTGGTGTACCCGGACATGTAGACAATCCGTAGCGCGGGATGCGCGGCCCGGAGGCGGTCAGCGAGTTCCCGGCCATTCATTCCGGGCATAACCACATCGGTCAGGAGCAAATCGATCGGTGCGTTATACTGTTCAGTCACCATGAAGAGTTCCGCAGAGCTCTCAGCCGTCAGCACAGTATAGCCGTTTCTAAGCAAGAGCTCGGAGATGAGGCTCCGCATTCCCTCCGCATCCTCCGCCAGCAGAATTGTCTCGTTGCCGCGCGGCAGTGCCGGACTGACCCCAAGGGCCTCTTTGGGCTGAACCGCCTCATCCACGCAGGGGAAGTAGATTTTGAAGGTGGTACCCTTTCCAAGCTGGCTGTAGACCCAGATACTCCCGCCACTTTGTTTCACGATTCCGTATACGGTGGCCAAGCCCAGCCCGGTTCCTTTCCCCTGCTCTTTCGTGGTGAAAAAGGGCTCGAAAATGTGCTCTTGCGTTTTCTCGTCCATGCCGGTGCCGGTATCGCTGATAGCGAGCATGATGTGGCGTCCCGGCTGAACCGAGGGATGAGAGCGGCAGTAACTTTCATCCAGGTAAGTGTTCGCGGTCTCGATAATAATCTTCCCTCTGTCCGGCATGGCGTCTCGCGCGTTGACAACCAGATTAATGATGACCTGCTCGATCTGCGTGGGGTCGGCCTTGATCATTCCGAGAGCAGGTTTCAATTCGCACAACAACTCAATATCTTCGCGCACCAGGCGCGCGAGCATTTTATTTACGTCATTCACCAGACCATTCAGGTCGATCACCCTGGGCCGGATCACTTGCTTGCGGCTGAACGCGAGCAGTTGCCTCGTCAGCGAAGCGGCCCGGTCTCCCGCTGCCTTGATTTGTTGCAGTTTTCGTACCCGGAGATCGTCAGGCGGGAAGCTCTCTTGAAGCAATTCGCTATAGCCAATCATCACTCCGAGAAGATTATTGAAATCGTGTGCAATCCCGCCGGCGAGCTGGCCCACCGCCTCCATCTTTTGTGCGGCTGCCAATTGTTCTTCGAGCCGCTTTCGTTCGGTGATGTCTTGCGCGATCCCAAATGTACCGATGACAGCGCCCTGGTTATCTTTGATTTTACTGGTGCTCAGCGACACCGGAAACTCTCTGCCTTCTTTGCGGTAGTGCATGCATTCGCCGCTCCAGCCCCCGCCGGAAAGTGTCTGGGTACGAATTTCTTGGTCAAGATGGGGTGGATTATTGTGCGAGAGGAGGGAAGTGAAAGCCTTTCCGACAAGCTCGTCCTCGGTATAGCCTGTGACTCGAAGAAGCGCCCGGTTGGCAAAGACAATGCGGCCCTCGGGATCGCCGATGGCGATCATCTCGGCACTGTTTTCAACCACCTGAGCCAGGCGGCAGATGCGTTCTTCCGAAGCCTTGCGCTCCGTAATGTCCAGCTTTATGGCGATGAAATGAGAAATCTCTCCAGCAGCATTTTTGACTGGAGTAATAGTCATTTCCTCGTGATATAAACTGCCATCCTTGCGGCGATTGACCATCTCTCCCTGCCACACCTGGCCGCTAAGTATGGTGTCCCACATTGTCTGATAATAAGAGGCCGGCAGCCGGCCGGATTTGAGCAAGCGGGTAGATTGGCCAAGGGCTTCGGCCCTGGTATAGCCGCTGAGCACCTCAAATGCATGATTCACCCAGATGATTGTGCCATCTCGTTGGCTGATCACAATCGGGTTGGCTGCAGCCTCCAGGGCGGCCGCTTGCAGGGCACGAAGATCGCGAGCCGCTGCGTCTGCGGGAATCGCGGGCCGTTCTGGTCGTTCAATTTTCAGGGCAACTTTTGGGGCCGGAACAAGAGAGAGCGAAGAAGAAACGCGCGGAAGATGCCTTGCCCCCAACTTCATTATAAGAACGGTTTTACTCCTAATAGTGAGTTAAGGAATGCTAATGTGCTCAGACGATACTTAGCTAATGTTTGATCTTTCCATCCGACTATCCATTCTGGAACTTGGGGGGCCGCGGAGTTGCGGTTAGTAAGCCGTTGCTTTCTTCTGATTCAACTCTTCCCGTAGAAGGCTGCATGCCGAAACCGCACACTTCAGAAGCCATTTTTCTAACTCTTCCTCCCGATTATAGGAACTAGCAAGTGCTGCAATTCGTTGCATAAGATGATACTCAGCCTTCTCTGCGAGAGGGCCATCACCAAAGACATGCGCGACGATCGCGTGAATTGCCTCGTTGTGGTTAAAGTGAAGCCAAGTTACCGCCGAGCAGTCGGCACTGTTCAGACTGAGCCGCCGGATGGCTTCGCGATCGGTCATGGGACTGGTTCCAAGGCAAGCCACTCTCTGAATTCCGATGGCTTGCGAAATGATGTTGAAGTGACGCTCCCGTGGCTGTCGATCCGGTAGACGGTGGCGCTGACAGTCAAAGCATCCACGCATAGACGCTGACGAGTTTTAGATGTTGCGTTTGGGGTCTCCCGGTTCAGCCAGAGGATGGTCCCATTCTGGGACTCCCTCAAGTTAACGAATCCGCTTTTTTGGGCGGCCTCTAGAAATGGACGTAGTCTATTCATAATGGATCAAGTGTGCGCCCCTGTCTGGCCGTAACCTGTGACTTAGGTCACTCAAGGGGAATGTTGTGCTGAAACGATAAGCTGGTCGTTCGGACGGCCTGCTTCTACGCAAGGCGGATCCGATTTCGAGGCAGAGGGATGTTTCGGAGCACAGTCGTTATCGGAGTCCCGAATGTTAGAATTACGAATAACTAAAATACTGTATATTGACAATAGGTATAGATGACGTAAGCTGAGTATACCTAGCTGTAGCATTTTGCTGATTCAAAAGCTTCTTTTCTTCTAATCGTATACTGGAGCAACTATCGTCATCCGATCGGAGTCTGGGAATGCTCTTCCCGGTAGGCCGCGAGGATCCAAGCGGGCGAACATAACTGGCTTGGCAGAGGGGTTGTCCCATGCACGTCCTTGGGAGTCTGCCGTTACCTGAAGAGTTCATCCCTCACGGGTTCTGTTACTTGTGGGACCGTGGGCTCATATGGTTACACCTGATTTCTGACGTTCTCATAGCAGTTGCGTATTTCTCCATTCCGATTACCCTCCTGTATTTTGTGCGAAAGAAACGCGATCTTCCTTTTCATTCGATGTTTCTTTTGTTCGGCCTTTTCATCGTCGCGTGCGGCAGCACTCACCTGATGGAAGTTTGGAACCTGTGGCATGCCAACTATTGGCTGGCGGGGATTTTCAAGGGGATTACGGCGATTGCATCGGTGCTCACTGCGATTCTGCTCTATCGAGTCGTGCCCAAAGCGCTGGCTCTGCCGAGCCCCAGCGTCCTCGAGGAGTTGAATCAGAATTTAGTGGACCGCACGGAAGCACTGGGAAAAACCAACGCGGAATTGGCGGCGGCCAACGAGGCGTTCCGGCATTCGCAAGAGCAGCAGCGCTCTCTTTTCGACGCCATTCCGAACCCCGTGTGGGTGTTTGATTGGGAAACCTTGGCCATTAAAGATGTAAATGAGTCAGCCATCGAAACCTATGGGTATTCGCGGAAAGAATTTCTGACACTTACAATCAAGGACTTGCGGCCCAGCGAGGACATCCCGGCGTTGATGGAACATATTCGAAAGTCGCCGCACGGCGACAGCTCGACGGCCACTTGGCGTCACCGAAAAAAGGATGGGTCCTTGATGGACGTGGAAATCACGACGGGTGCGGTCCAGTATGACCGCCGGGAAGCCCGCCTGGCTGTTGCTACGGATATTACGGAACGCAAGAGAATCGAAGAGTCCGTCGCGGAAAGCGAGAAAAGATTCCGAGGGCTTCTGGAAGCGGCGCCCGATGCGATTGTCATCGTCAATCGCGATGGAGAAATCGTACTCGTCAATTCCCAAACAGAACGCACATTCGGGTATTCGCGAACGGAGTTGCTGGGCCAAAAAATGGAAATGCTGGTTCCCGACCGCTACCGGGACAACCATCCGCAACATCGAAGCGGATTTTTCACCGCCCCGCGCAGTCGTTCGATGGGAGTGGGCCTGGAACTCCATGGACTCCGGAGAGACGGCACGGAATTCCCGGTGGAAATCAGCCTTAGCCCCCTGGAAACCGAGGACGGAATCCTGGTCTCCAGTGCGATTCGGGACGTCACCGAGCGGAAGAAAGCAGAGGAAAAGTTCCGAGCACTATTGCAGGCCGCTCCCGACGCGATGGTGATCGTCGACCGGGAAGGCGAGATCGTGCTGGTCAATTCCCAGACGGAAACAATGTTTGGCTACACGCGAGCCGAACTGCTGAATCAGAAAGTGGAGATGTTGTTGCCCGGGAGATTCCGAAAGGAGCATCCCGGGCACAGGGGTAGCTTCTTCAGAGACCCGAAGATCCGATCAATGGGGGCGGGCCTGGAACTCTTCGCTTTGCGGAAGGACGGAACAGAGTTCCCTGTGGAGATCAGCTTGAGCCCGATTGAAACCGAAGATGGGGTGCTGGTCTCCAGCGCGATTCGGGATATCACCGAACGAAAGCAGATGGAAGAGGCGTTGAGGGAGACCGATGAAAAACTGCGCCTATTGGTGAGTGGGGTCCGGGATTACGCCATCCTGATGCTAGACCCAGAGGGTCGAATCACTACCTGGAGTGAAGGAGCGGAACGCATCAAGGGTTATCGCGCCGAAGAAATCATCGGCCAACATTTCTCGAAATTTTACACACCGGAAGCCACGGCTGAGGGCAAACCTGCCTTGGAACTTAGACACGCCTCGGAACAGGGAAGATTTGAGGAGGAAGGCTGGCGTGTACGAAAGGACGGTTCCTGTTTTTGGGCCAGCGTCGTGGTCACACCGCTTCGCGATAAGTCAGGACGACTTCGCGGTTTCGCAAAGGTCACACGTGACATCACGGAGCGGAAACGTATCGAGGAGCAATTGGAAGCCAAACGAAACGATCTGACGCGGTCAAACCTGGAACTAATTGCGGCCAACAGGGAACTGGAGGCGTTCAGCTATTCGGTATCGCACGACCTGAGGGCGCCTCTGCGCAGCATTGACGGATTCAGCCTGGCCCTGCTGGAAGATTATGAGGAAAAGCTCGACCAGGAGGGCAGGGACAACCTGCATCGAGTGCGCGCGGCCACCCAGAGGATGGGTGTGCTAATCGACGATCTTCTGAATCTATCGCGTGTAAGCCGAAGTGAAATGAAGCTGCAAAGGGTGAACTTGAGCGCCCTTGGACGAATCGTGGGCGCGGAATTGGCAAAAGGCCAGGCAAAACGGCAAGTGGAGTTCTATGTCGAGGAAGGCATGGAGGCCTACGCGGACCCTCACCTGATGAGGATTGTGCTGGAGAATCTGTTGGGGAATGCCTGGAAATTCACTTCGAAGCGCGAATCCGCGTTCATCGAATTTGGGCAGAAAGTTGAAGGAGAGGGCCACGTCTACTTTGTGAGAGATGACGGCGCGGGTTTCGATCCCATCCGCGCGGCGCGGCTTTTCGGTGCGTTCCAGAGATTCCATGACAAGGACGATTTTCCAGGGACAGGCGTGGGATTGGCCACTGTCCAGCGAATCATCCAACGGCATGGTGGGCGGGTCTGGGCAGAAAGCGCGGTGAATAAGGGCGCGGCATTTTATTTTACGTTGCGGGGAGAGGAAGGATCCGATTCATGAGCGACAAGATAATTCTGCTGGTGGAAGACAACGCGGACGATGAGATATTGACGCTTCGGGCTATGAAAAAGAACAACATCGGAAACGAAGTGATTGTGGCAAGGGACGGCGTGGAGGCTCTTGATTATCTTTTTCGGACCGGACCCTACGAGGGGAAGCATTTGAGTGAAATGCCACAAGTGGTTCTGCTTGATCTGAAACTCCCAAAACTGGACGGCCTGGAGGTTTTACGCCGCCTGCGCGCGGACGAACGCACCAAGCTTTTGCCAGTGGTGATTCTTACGTCGTCGAATGAGGAACAGGATCGCATCACCGGCTATGCTCTCGGCGCAAACAGCTATGTCCGTAAGCCGGTGGACTTCAAACAGTTTATGGAGGCGGCCCGCCAATTGGGGCTTTATTGGCTGGTTCTGAACGAACCGCCGCCGGTAAGGAGACTCTGATGGGAACTCCCCTTCGACTGCTTATCATTGAGGATTCGGAAGACGATACCGCATTAATTGTCCGCGAGTTGAGGCGATCGGGTTACGAAACTGAGTTCAAACGTGTGGATTCTGAAGCCGCCTTGAAATCAGTGCTTGCCCTCCATGACTGGGACCTGGTGATTTCTGATTTTTCCATGCCGCAATTTTCAGGAACGGATGCCCTGAAG
>DATLVJ010000235.1:0-8137 GCA_035577585.1 Candidatus Limnocylindrales bacterium | reverse complement strand
ATTGATCTGCGAATTCACCCTCATTAGCAACCGCATGCTGGGCCGCGCGCAGTCCCCCGAACTCGGAAATATCTAAATCCCTAGAATCCCTTGCGTCCATACGTTCGGCAGAAATGTCGGCGCGCCGACATTTAAAGTATTACTTGAAGGTTACTCAGTTATAACTAAATTTTCGAATGAATTTCCACAAGTGTTGGGAGGGTAGCAGTTAGCATTTGCCATTCAAACGGCCCTCTTCCCGAAATGAAAAAACGTTCGAATGAGTGAACCGAAGACGCTTCGTGAGTGTACTGTTTGACCTCTGCATCATGCTACAGTGGCGTGCGTCAGGTTCATCTCTTCAGGAGAGTCCTTGCATGCGTAAATCCGTCCTGTTTCTTTCTTGCTTTGTGCTGGCTGCCGGAATCTTGCTCGCCGAGAAAACGCACGTTCCCAAAATCGATCCGCAGCGAATGCATGACACGGTCAAATACCTTTCGAGCGACGAACTCGAAGGCCGCGGCACCGGGCAAAAGGGTGGCGATGCGGCTGCCAACTGGATTGCCGACCAATTCAAGGCATATGGGCTGAAGCCCGCCGGAGAAAAGGGCAGCTACTTTCAGGACGTGCCGATGGTGGGGGTGCGAGCGCTTCCCGCGACTACGTTTACATTTGCGCCCGCAAATGGCGCGCCCGTGGAGTTGAGAAATCTCGACGACTACGTGACCAGCAACGAGATGCAGGGAGAATCCGCCGACGTGGACGCGCCGATCGTGTTCGTCGGCTACGGCATCACGTCGCCGGAAAACAAATGGGACGATTACAAGGGCTACGATTTGAAGGGCAAAGTGGCGCTGCTTTTCGTCAGCGAGCCGGAATCCAACGATCCCAATTTTTTCAAAGGCAAGGCGCTCACGTACAACGGCCGGTGGACGTATAAATTTGAAGAGACTGCGCGGCGGGGCGCTGTTGGCACGCTGATCATTCATCGTACGGACCTGGCCAGCTATCCGTGGGAAGTGGTGCGCAACTCGTGGGGTGCCGAGCGTTCCTATCTGAGGCTCGACGGCACGCCCAAGCTGGAAGCGGCTTCCTGGGTTCAGTTGGAAGTCGCGCGCAAACTGGTGGCCATGGGCGGCCTGAATCTCGACGACCTTTATAAGCAAGCCCAGTCGCGCGATTTCAAGCCCATTGAACTGCCGGTCCACCTGAAAGCTCACGTTGTCTCGTCGATTCGCCCGTTTTCCTCGCGCAACGTTGTTGCGATGGTGTCGGGAGCAGATAGCGGCAAGCAAGGTGAAGCTGTCCTTTATAGCGCGCACTATGATCATTTCGGGATCGATCCGGCGCGCGCGAAGGGAGACCAGATTTATCACGGCGCGGTGGACAACGCGACGGGTTGCGGCATTTTATTGGAACTGGCACGTATTTGGGCGGGAACGAAGCCCGCGCCGCCGCGTTCAATTCTTTTTGCGGCGGTAACTGCGGAAGAGCAGGGTTTGCTCGGCTCGGAATTCCTCGGTAAGCATTTGGAACAATTGCCTGCGGTGCCGATTCTGGATTTGAACTACGATGCCCTGGCGCCGATTGGGATCCCCGAAGAAGTTGAGGTGAGCGGCGCGGAACGAACGACCTTCTATCCCGAGGTCGAGAAGATCGCTAAGCAGTTCGGCCTGGCAATTAAGCCGGACGCGCATCCGGAGGCGGGCCACTACTACCGTTCCGATCACTTCAGCCTCGGGCGTGTCGGGATTCCTGCCTTCTCTATCAGCGAAGGTTTGAAATTCAAGGGCCACGACCTCGCTTGGGGCGAAGCGCAATCCAAAGACTACGTCGAGCACCACTACCACAAGCCTGCCGATGCGTTTGTCGAATCCTGGGACTTCGCCGGCGACGTCAAGCTAGCCAGCTTCGGCTATGCCCTCGGCCAAGCCGCCGCTAATTTACCCGGCCGTGTAAAGTGGTTGCCTGGTGATGAATTTGAGGGAGCCCAAAAGAAACTGCACGCGTGGAGTATTAACGGCGACGTGCTGTTCACCGGCCATCCGGAACTTCATCCACTCGAGCTTGAGCCTGTCCACTATCCTCCTCTCGCTCGACAGGTACGGATTTCGGGAGCAGTTGTTGCGAGACTTTCGGTCGGAAAAGATGGCTCCGTGAAGAACGTGGATATTTTGCGCGGGCATCCCCTTCTGAAGCAGTCGGTATTGGACGCTCTCTCCAAATGGAGATTTCAAGAACTGCCGCAGGACCATATTGAATTCACTGTGACCTGTGATTTTGAGCTTCCGTCGGACTGGAACAGTGATCGAGAGGACGTACTGATTACGCAACCGTTGCACCTCACAGTCATGGCATCCACCCCTCCGATCAATACGACAATGGCCGCGAGCAGTAGATCATCCGGTCATAATTGATACAGAGCCCCCGGCGAAATTGGAGTTCTGAAGGGGAAGAGTATTCTTGAAAGTCAGTTTTCAAACATTGATTCCTGAAGACAGATAACCTCACTTCGGCCAGACGCCGGCGGTGAAGGTTCGCACTTTGGAGAAGCCGAGGCGTTCGTAGAGGTGGACGGCGGTGTGGTTTTCGGTGGTGACGGTGAGCGTGAGTTCACTGAACTTTTGCGCGCGCAATGTTTCGGCGGCGGTGAGCATCAAGATGCGACCGAGGCCGTGGCCCTGAAAACCGGGCATCACGCAGATTTGCGTCGTGTGGCCGACACCAGTGGAAACTTCGCTGGTTAAAATTGCGCCGGCGAGTTCCTCGCTTTCGGGATGGTGCAGAACGAACGAAGCGTGCGGCAGAAACTGGCCACAGCCGGGTAGCAGGATGATGTTTTTCAGAAATTTCAGCGCGCCGTTGCGCGTGCGGTATTGGTCGTTGATGTCGCCGTCCACGTGGTTCGCGTACGCCAGATAAATCAGCTTGGCGCAGGGCTCGAAGTAGCGCTCATGCCAGCGGTCGAGGCGCAAGCCAGAGTTCACGCTGGGGACAGGGTCGCTCTTCCTGTGAAGGTCGAGCAGCATGAACTGGCGGGTATAGAGGCGGAAGCCCTGGTCACGAAGCGCGGCGTCGACCGGCCCGCCGAAGGGCATAAGCTGCGCTTCGATACGGTGCAATTGTGGAAGCGCGCGCATACTGAAGAGCATTTCGTCCAGCAACCGCCGCCCGATCGGCTCCTGCATCTGGCTCGGGGAAACGTACAGCCCGCCGATCAAACCCTTGTAATCTTCGAGCACGTAGAACGAGTAGCCGACCGCGTGCCCGCCTTCAAATGCCACGCAGCCGGAAAGGGCGTGGGCATCCAGGAAGCGCTTGATCAGGTCGAGCGCGCTGCGGTAATCCCAGTGGAGTTCGTCGCGCCAATGGCGGGCCTCCTCAAGCAGCAGCGGCTCAAGCTGACGGACAGTCGTCTGGCGAAGGTCAATAATATTCATCGGAGTGGGTAGCCGTGCTGCCCGGCTGCCCACGTGACATGATAGCCGATTCAGGGGAAGTGCTGCCAAATCGGCGCGTAAAACCCTATACGAATCGGGCACATTGGGCCGAGAACGCCAGCAAGGGGCCTGAATCCGCGTGCTAGGATTCGGTTAGAGCATTTCAGTTCACAACAAGTACGAAGGAAATTAGACTCGCTGGCACGGACCAGCCCCTGAGCCCATGTCCATCGTTAATGAATTCCATTATCCGAGCCGCTGGTACACGAAACTTCTGATCGTCATTCTGGCTTTTACATTTTTCGCGCTGTTGGCGACGGTGGTGATTTCTGGTGTGCTGACGTATTGGATTGTGAAGCCGCAGCGGACCAGTTCTGAAATCAATATGGCGAGTTTTCCGGGGCGTCCCGACGAGGTGGATTTCTCGGTGCCGGGATCGGGCAACCGGCGGGGATGGTTTTTCCCGGGATTCCGGGGAGCTCCAACGGTCGTGCTGCTGCACGGGTACGAATCGAGCCGGGGGGAGTTGCTGACGCTGGTTTCCGCGCTGCAGGATCATCAGTATAACGTGTTTGTGTTTGACTTTGCCGCACATGGTGCCAACGCGGGGGTTACCACGTTTGGATATCGCGAGGCGGATGAAGTACGTGCGGCGATCGATATTATAGCGAAACGGAATGATGTGGACGTGACGCGGTTCGGATTGTGGGGTTACAACCTGGGGGCCTATGCGGCGCTGCGCGAGGCGGAGAAGGATCCACGGGTGCGCGCACTTGCGCTGGACTCGGTCTATGACTTCCCGAGACAGATGGTGAAGATCGGCGTCGAAAAAACCGGCGTTGGCGGATTTCCGTTCATGGTGAAGTCGGCGCAGATGTGCTTTGAATGGATGAATTACGAGCACAAAAACGATCCGCCGCTTTCGGCGAAGATTTCCAAACTGGCGGGAGTGCCAACGCTGTTTATCGAGGCCGCGGATGATCCGGAAACGGCTTCGATCGGCCGCGAAATGTTTTTGAAGGCACCGGAACCGCGGGAGGAAGCCGTGATTCCCCACGGCAACTTTGTGAATCTGCCGGATGATGAGAAGCGCCAGTACGAGAATCGCGTGGTGTCATTTTTCCTGACGCGGCTGCCGGTCACCCAGTTTGCTCCCAGCGTTTCCCCCGCCAAGCCCGCCAAGTGATCCCGAATATTTGCAAGGGATGACTGCGGGAGGCGCAACAAACTCAGCACAATGAAATCCGAAACTGGCAGCTTCCCGCTGTTTGCCCCGGCCTACGAAGAGCCAATCAGGACTCGGTTGGCTTGGGTTCCAATCAGGAATTTCTTCGTGCATGTAGTAATTCAGCTGATAGACATAAGAACGATTGAGCTGCCACGTGGCAGCAGTTTGCAGGGAGAATTCTGGCCAGATTCTTCCGGCAGTGTGCGCGGCGCTCCGAACGGAATACCCGGCGTCAAAGTCAGGAAGCAATCTTTCCACTTCAGCCACCAAGAGCAAGGTCGTGAGAACGGTTGCGAACAGACCGATTCGTAGTCTGCGGCAGGCTGTCAAGACACATACCGCCAGTCCGCCGAGGACTGCGGTGGCCCAAAGGAGAAAGAGTCCACCTGCATGACTGGCGTAATCCAGTGACGGAATTCTTTGGGCCTGGCGCTGCAAGACAATTCCGAAAATAAGAAGGCCCAGGCCAGTACCCATAAGCGGCCAGCGGGGAGCGTGGCCCATGTTTTTGGCGGTTGAGGCGGCCGAGTTTGCTATGAGCAATGCCAGGGGCGGGACAGCCGGCAAGAAGTAACCTGGCAGCTTTGATTTAGCCAGAGTAAAAAACAAAAAGATGAAGCCGGCCCAGGCCAGCAGAAAAGCTTGGGAATGGCTTTCCGGCCGGCGTTGGATCCAGTTGGCGAGAAATTGGAGCTTCGCCAATGCATGGAAAAATATCCATGGAAAAATTGCGAGAAGGGCAATTGGAACGTAATACCAGATGGGCTGGATATGCTGGAATTGGGGGGTTAGGAAGCGGTTGAAATTGTGTTCGATGATGAAGATGCGGAAGAAGTCGGGATTGCGGCGGGCGCAGAGGATGTACCAGGGGAGAGCGGTGAGACAGAAGCCGGCGATGGCGACGGGATGAAGGCAGCGAAAGGCGTCGCGCCAGCGCTTGGTAAAGGCGGCCCAGAGAAGTACAGCTCCGCCGGAGAGGATGATAGCAGCAGGGCCTTTGGCGAGAGTGGCGAGACCAAGAAACAAACCGAACAGAAAGGCTGTGAAGGAAGTAGATGAGGTTGATGAGGTGAAGGAACGGAACCGGCCGACTGGAGTTGTTGACTCTTGTGATGATGCCAGGGGGGGCGGATCTAGATTGAGGAGTATTGTGGCGAACACCATGGCGATGGCTAGCGTGGCGGCGAAGGGCATGTCGGTGGCGGCGGCGTGGGAGAAGCCGATCATGCCGACGGTGGTGGGCAGGAGGAGCAGAAGCCAGCGGGCGGTTTCAGCACCGTAGAGCCGTAAGGCGAGCAAGGCCAGGGCGAGTGTGGCGAGGAGGGCGGAGATGGCGCTGGGCAGGCGAGCGGAGACTTCGCTGACGCCGAAGAACTTGAAGCTGAGTGCGGCGCTCCAGTAGTAGAGCGGTGGTTTTTCGAACCAGGGTTTGCCGTAGAGACGCGGAGTCACCCAGTCGCCGGATTCTTGCATGTCGCGTGCGATCCACGCGTAACGGGGTTCGTCGGGGCCGACGAGGCCGAGTGCGCCTAGATTGTAGAAGTAACAAAGATAGAGTGTGGAAAGAATCAGGACGAGCCAGAGAAGGCGCGCGGCAGGCGAGAGCGGCGGGGATTCAGGGAGTTCGTTGCTGGTTTGGGTCACGGAAAGAGGAGTTTAGCATTGTCGGTGTATCTTGGAAGGTTGGAAGTGGGGCGCGGCATTGGGTTGGTTGCTTGTCGCGGGATTTTGACTTGGGGTATTAGTCGTAAAAGCGGAAGCTGCGCTTCCGCACTCAAGAGGGGACTGATGGAGAGGATTCAATACGCGGCGGCTTGGGTGTTTGTGAAGATGCTGGGGTTGTTGCCGCGAGGGGTGGCGCGGTGGCTGGCGGCGGGAACGGTGCGGGTGCTGCTCTTGCTTTTGCCGAAGATGAGGAAGACGGCGGAATTTAATTTGCGGTTGGCGTTTCCGGAGTGGAGCGACGAGCAACGGCGCCCTGTTATGAAAGGTATGGCGAAGAATCTGGGATGGATGGCCGCGGAGTTTGCGCGGCTGCCGGGATACACACGGGAGAATATCGAGAATCTGGTGGTGCTGGACGGGCACGAAAATTTTCTGGAAGGGAAGAGCCGCGGGAAAGGCGTGATTTACCTTACCGGGCACATCGGGGCGTGGGAACTTTCTTCGTATGCGCACGCGCTGTATGGGTTCCCTCTGCACTATATGGCGCGGCCGCTGGATAATGCGCCGCTGGATGCAATGGTGAATGAATATCGCGGGCGGTCGGGGAATCGCGCAATTTACAAGAATGAAGCGGCAAGGATGATGCTGAAGGTTTTGAAAGAGGCGGGAACGATTGGGATTCTGGCGGACCAGAACACGATGCCTGGCGAGGGCGTATTTGTGGATTTTTTCGGAACCCAGGCTTGCACGACTACCGGAATTGCGAGGGTGGCACTGCATACGGACGCGGCGGTGGTGCCGGGGTACGCGTATTGGGACCGGGATTTGCGGAAGTATCGGCTGCGGTTTGAGCCGCCGGTGGAGCTGGTGCGAACGGGGGATACGGAGCGGGATGTTCGGGAAAACACGCAACGGTTTACCAAGGTGATTGAGGAGATTATCCGGAGGCATCCGGAGCAGTGGGTTTGGATTCATGCGCGGTGGAAGAACCGGCCGGACGGGGAGCCGCCACTTTATGAGTTTTTGTAAAGAGAAGAGGAAGATTTAACGCAGAGAGCGCTGAGTACGCAGAGTACGCTGAGAAGAGAGGACTGGAGGCGGGGATGAAGTGGACGGCAGGGGAGTTGGCGAAGGCGATTGGGGCTCAGGTTGAGGGTGATGGCGGGCTGGAGATTACGGGCGTGGCGGCGCCGGAACGCGCGGGCGCGAAGCAGTTGATTTATGTGGAGGCAGTGAAGCATGCGGAACGCGCGGAGGCTTCCGCGGCGAGTTGCGTGGTGGCGCCGGAGGGAATTGCCCTTCCGGGGAAAACGATTTTGCGGAGCGGGAAGAGCAAGGTGACGTTTGCCAAGGCTGCGGCGCTGCTGCTGGAGCGAGCGCCGATTGCGGTGGGAATTCATCCAACGGCGATGGTGGCGCCGCTGGCGCGGATTGGCGCGAATGTGGGCATCGGGCCATTCGCGGTGATCGGCGAAGATACGCACGTTGGAGATGGAACGCAGATCGGGGCGCATTGCGTGATTGGGGCGGACTGCTGGATTGGAGAAAATTGCAGGATTCACCCGCGAGTTACGTTTTACGCGGGAGTGCGCGTTGGGCATCGCGCGGAGATTCATGCGGGAGCGGTGCTTGGGGCGGATGGATTTGGATTTGCGTTTGATGGAGAGCGGTATTGGAAATTTCCGCAAGCGGGGCTGGTGGAGATTGCGGATGATGTGGAAATTGGGGCGAACACGACCATCGATCGGGGCTCGCTGGACGACACGCGGATCGCGGAGGGAGTGAAGCTGGATAACCTGGTGCATGTGGGCCACAATGTGCAGAT
>DATLVJ010000234.1:0-3015 GCA_035577585.1 Candidatus Limnocylindrales bacterium | reverse complement strand
CCACGGTGTGCTGCGTTTCCTTCACGCCGAGTCCCTTTTCCGTGATAATCGGGCGCCGGATAATCTGATAGTGAGGGGCTGCCATGGCTTATCCCTTCCCCTTTTTGGCTGTCGGCTTTTTTGCCGCTGCCGGCTTTTTTGCCGCGGACTTGCCTGCCGCGGCGGGCTTTGCGGCGGCTTTCGGTGCCGCTTCTTTCTTCGGAGCGGGCGCCGGAGTGATTGATTCAACATGCGGCGCTTCGGCGGCTGCATGCTCGGGATCAAGCGTGCGGATCAAGCGAGCTGCAGCATCCTTCGAAACGACTACGCGGTCGTGGCGCAGCACGTCATAAGGCTGCAAAACGTTGCTGGCCGAAAGCTTTACGCCTTGCATGTTGCGGCTGGCGAGCTCCAGATTCCTGTTGTCGCCGTACGCCACAAGCAACGCGGTTTTTTCGGCGCTGAGCTTGTCGAGCGCAACCCGCAGCGTCTTGGTCTTGTGTGTGTCCAACGACCACGCGTCGACGATAGTCAGCTTCTGCTCCGCAAGCTTTGCGGAGAGCGCCGAACGCAATGCGCCGAGCAACATCTTTTTCGGCAGTGCGTATGCATAGCTGCGCGGACGTGGTCCGTGCACCGTACCGCCATGGCGCCAGAGCGGCGAACGAATTGAGCCAACACGCGCGCGTCCCGTGCCTTTCTGCCGCCAGAGCTTGCGGCCTGCGCCGCTGACTTCGCTCTTTTCTTTGGTCTTGGCCGTGCCGCTGCGCAGTCCGTTCAGATACCAACGGGAAGCCTCGTGCAGCAGGTGGCGGTTCACCTCGGCCCCGAAGACCGAGTCCGCCAGTTCCACCTGCCCGACTTTCTTGCCTTCTAGATTGACAACGTCTACGACTGGCATGTTTTTCTCTCGTCCTTACGTCTAAGCTCGTCGCGAAATGTACTCAGCTTTCAGTAACCCGTAAAACCGAATTTGCTCTACTTACTTCCAACTTATGATTTAAAACTAAAAACTTCCTCTTACTTCCCTGCTTTCTTCGCTTTCCTGGCTTTGCGGATGAAGATATACAAGCCGCTCGGCCCCGGAACCGATCCGCGAACCAGAAGCAGGTTCTCGTCGGTATCCACCTTGATCACTTTCAAATTCTTTGCGGTCACCTGCGCGTCGCCCATGTGACCCGGAAAATGCATGTTTTTCCAAACGCGTGACGGAAACGAACTGCCGCCGATGCCGCCCGGCGCGCGATGGAACATCGAACCGTGCGTCGCGTCGCCGCCCGCATAGTGCCAGCGCTTCACGCCGCCCGCGAAACCTTTGCCCTTGCTGACGCCAGTGACGTCGACCAGTTCCCCCGCTTTGAAATTCTCCACCAGCACGCGATCGCCGACTTTCGTTTCATCTTTCGATTCCGCGATTCGGACTTCCTTCATCACCTTCACCGGAGCCACATTGGCTTTCTTGAAGTGCCCGGTCATCGCTTTGTTGACACGTTGCGGTTTCACGAATTCCACAAGGCCCAGCTGCGCGGCGTCGTAGCCGTCTTTTTCCTTAGTGCGGCGCTGCACGACGACGCATGGACCCGCCTGAAGAACCGTGCAACCCACCAGGTTGCCGTCTTCGGCGAAGATTTGCGTCATCCCCAGCTTGATTCCGATAATTCCGTCGACTGCCATTGTCCTTTTCTCTCTCTCGCAGCTTGCCTCAGAGGGTATTGGCTGCGTTACTTCGGAAATTCGGTGCCTGAAACTTGCCGGGCTAAAGCCCGGCAACTACATAACCTTGAGATCCTTCGTCGCGGACTCCTCAGGACGCCGACCCTTATCGGGTCGTCACTTCCCTGCGTGCCCGAAGGCCTTGATTTCCACATCCACTCCCGGGGGCAGGTCGAGCTTCATCAGCGCGTCCACCGTATCCGGTGTGGGTTCCAGAATGTCGATCAGGCGTTTGTGCGTGCGCATTTCAAACTGCTCGCGGGACTTTTTGTCCACGTGCGGTGAGCGCAGCACCGTCCAGCGGTTGATGGTCGTGGGCAGCGGAATCGGACCGGCAACATCGGCGCCGGTACGCTTCGCGGTTTCCACGATTTCACGCGTGGACTGGTCCAGAATGCGGTGGTCGTAAGCCTTGAGCCGAATGCGAATTTTGTCACCTTGTCTCATAGGGTTACTCGATGATCTCCGTGACGGCGCCGGCGCCGACGGTGTGGCCGCCTTCGCGAATCGCGAAGCGCAAGCCCTTCTCCAAGGCCACCGGCGTGATCAGCGTTACTTCGCAGCTCACGTTGTCGCCCGGCATTACCATCTCCACTCCGGTCGGCAGCTTCATGTCGCCGGTCACGTCCGTGGTGCGGAAATAAAACTGCGGACGATACCCTGAGAAAAACGGCGTGTGCCGCCCGCCCTCTTCCTTCGTCAACACGTACGCTTCCGCCTTGAACTTCGTGTGCGGCGTGATCGAGCCCGGCTTGCAGATCACCTGCCCGCGCTCCACGTCTTCTTTTTCCGTGCCGCGCAAGAGCAACCCAACGTTGTCGCCCGCCAAACCCTCATCCAGCAGCTTCTTGAACATTTCGATGCCGGTGACAACCTTCTTTTGCGTCTCGCGGAAGCCCACGATCTCCACTTCTTCGCCGACCTTCACCTTGCCGCGCTCCACTCTTCCCGTCACCACCGTGCCGCGGCCCGAAATCGAGAAAATATCCTCGATCGGCATCGCGAACGGTTTATCAACATCGCGCACCGGCAGCGGAATATTCGCGTCCACCGCGGCCATCAACTCGTCGATCTTCTTTTCCCATGCGGCGTCGCCGTTCAACGCTTGCAGCGCCGAACCGCGCACCACGGCAATCGTGTCGCCGGGAAATTGATAGCTCTTCAGCAATTCGCGAACTTCCAGTTCCACAAGTTCCAGCAACTCCGCGTCTTCCACCATGTCGCACTTGTTCAGGAACACGACGATCGCCGGCACGCCGACCTGGCGAGCCAGAAGAATGTGCTCGCGAGTCTGCGGCATCGGACCGTCCGTTGCAGCAACGA
>DATLVJ010000233.1:0-2253 GCA_035577585.1 Candidatus Limnocylindrales bacterium | reverse complement strand
ACACCGCGGCGGTTCTCCTACGTGCCTGCGTCAAGCCTCCGGACCAGATGCTGCGCCCGCTCTTGCTACCGGCCATGCAAGGCACGAACTATGATCGGTCGTACGCGGCGTTCATAGCCATCGGCAAATCGCTCCGACGCGGACATGCAGACCCTGATTGGCTCAATGCGACGGTAGGCGATTAGCTAGTGTCTGCGAGAAAAGGAGAGAGCGAAGCGGTGGAGGAAGGTTGGAGGGACAGCGGTCGGGGCGAATGTTGTCAGGATGCCGAGAGGTTTATTAGGGAAAAGGGCACTCTTGGCCAAAGATTGGCTGGTGAAAGGGTGGTGGAGCAGTATTCTGGCGGCCGATGCGCCGACGATTCGAGGTACAACTGGCCTTGGGACGCACTCCCATCGAACGAGTTAACATTCCCCTCAAAAGCCGTGATGAGCTGCCGCCGATTCTGGCGGGTCTGCAGTGGGTCTTCCAAACCCCGGAAGTCAACGGAGCGATCTTCGCCCTCCTGGAGGCCAAGCTGACGGAGGGTAAAAAAGCTACCGGTCGGCCCGGGCTAGACCTGTGGCAGATCCTGGTCTTAGGGGTAGTGCGCCTGGGGCTAGACTGCGACTATGATCGACTAGAGGATATCGCCAATCACCACACCTTGGTGCGAGAGATGATGGGGCTATCAGGGCTGCGAGAACCAGAAGAGAAACCATTCCACCACAAGACCCTTTCGCAGAATGTCTGCCACGTGGATGAGGAATTGCTGGGCCAAATCAACGCGGTGATTGTGCAGGCGGGCCGACCGTTGCTTAAAAAAAAAGGCGACGACGGACGCATCCGAGCTAAAGCCGACAGTTATGTGGTGGAGACCAACGTTCATTATCCCACGGACCTAAATCTGTTATGGGATGGGCAGCGCAAGTGCGTCGATCTGCTCAAGCCGTTGGTGGGGCGCTACCAGATCGGAGGATGGCGCAAGGTCAAGGCCTGGCGGCGCAAACTCAAGAGCCAGATGATTGGGCTGACGCGATTAGTCAGCGGAGGCGGGCCCAACAAGGAGCAACGCCAAGAGCAGGCGGTGGCAGCCTACGTGAGGGATAGCTATCGGTTTGAACAGAAGGTGTACGAAACGCTGCAGGTCTTGCCTGCGCCGGAGAGTGTGGTGGAAATCATGCAGCGGGAGCAGCTGGATTACTTTCACACCATGATGATCAAGCAACTGGATTTGGTGGAGCGTCGCTTGGTCAGAGAAGAGAAGATCCCCCATGAAGAAAAGATCTTCTCCTTGTTCGAACCGCACACCGAATTCATCAAGAAAGGCAAACTCTTTCCGCCAGTGGAGCTGGGGCACAAGGTCCTTCTGACCACGGATCAAAACGAATTGATTTTGGATTATCGGGTGATGGAGCAGCCCAACGACAAAGACGAGGTGATCGGGCTGGCCGATCGGCTGCTGGGCCGCTACGGCTCCCAAAACATTGCTAGTCTGAGTTTGGACAAAGGCTTTACGCGCCAGGAAGACCGGCAATTGCTCGAGCTCTACATCCCGGAAGTGATCATGCCCAAGCGCGGCAAGCGCAATGCGCTCGAGGAAGCCCGCGAGAGCGCACGGAGTTTTCAGAGACTCCGACGCAAGCATCACGCCATCGAATCGGATATCAATTGTCTGGAGCATCATGGTCTGAACCGATGCCCGGACAAAGGCTACAACGGCTACAAGCGCTACGTGGGCTTTGGAGTCTTAGCGTACAACTTGCACAAGATCGGCCGGCACTTGCTGGAACAGCGGGTCAAGGGCTCTGGCACCGCGAGCCCGATCAAAGCCCTGTCGGTCTGAAAAAGAGGCGTTTCGTAACAAGAAAGCGAGAGAACCTGGGAAAAATGTCCCCTTTTACCACGCTCGAACCCAATCTCAACCCCCACCGAGGCCTTGAGTGCAAATCTAACCCGTTGTCGGCACCCACAAAGTCGTCCGAAATACCTCACGCTCTCCAAATCGGGAGTTTTCTCTCGGGCACTAACTAACCCGCGTTTGCGCGCCAATCATCTCCGGCGCCCGGTTGTCTGCTCGCGGGTCGTTACATGCGCCGCGCCACTAACAAGAGGTTGTCTCCCAGCTGCAGCGCCGTCAGGAGTCGTTCCGTCAGCCAATAACCTAATCGGAACGGCAAAAGCAGCCCGCTTTGTTTCCAAGCGTTCGTGCGCTTGAGCAGGCGAGCCCGTTCCGCCGGCGGCACGAACCCGCCCCGACCGCGCCGCCAATCC
>DATLVJ010000232.1:0-6203 GCA_035577585.1 Candidatus Limnocylindrales bacterium | reverse complement strand
CGGCTGAATCTTCTGCCGCGAACACGTCGCGCAGTTGCGCGAGCACCAGCAGGCCTTCCGCGAAAAGCACGCCACCCTCGCCGCCATTAGCCTCGGCGATGCCAATTACGCCCGCCTCTTTCAGCAGGAAACCGGCATCGATTTCCCTCTCCTCATTGACGCGCACAGCCAAACCTACAAAATCGCCAACCTCGGCAAAGCCAATCTCCTCCATCTCCTGCGAAGCGACAATTTCCAAAGCCGCAAACGCGCCAGCGCCGCCGGCCACCGCCAGCGCAAACTCGGCCGCGATCCCTTCCAACTCGGCGGCACCTTCATCTTCGGCCCCGGCAACGTCGACCGCTTCGCCCACCTCAGCCAAACCTTCGGCGACAACGCCTCCCCCCAGTCCCTCTTGGCCGCCCTGTAGCTCATCCCTTCAGGGGTGAGGCTCTCCCAGCACCGCCTCAATCTAACGATCGAATTCACCCCAAGCGTAACCGTCTGTAAACAAACAACATACCAGCCGTTCCCCCACCCACACCGCAACTCTTCCCTCCCCTCCGTGTTTAATGAATTGTAAGGCGTTTCCCCAGGGCAATTTCCGGGAGGCGCCCCGGCCGCCCCGTTCAACTCCACGAGGCCCAGGCCGGGATCGAGGAGATCATATGCGTTACCTTAAATATCTAGCTTTAATGGGAGTTTTGCTTTTTGCCGCAGGTGCCGCCCAGGCGCAAGTTCGCGTGGGCATTGGGGTCGGCCCCGTTTACGGTTCCGTCGGCCCCGCCCCGGTCTGCGCCTACGGTTACTACGGCTACTATCCTTATGCTTGCGCCCCCTACGGCTACTACGGTCCTGACTACTTCCTTGGCGGAGTCTTCATCGGTGCCGGCCCGTGGTACCACGGCGGCTACTATGGCCGTGGCTTCTATGGTCGCGGCGGCTATTACGGCCACGGCTACTACGGTCATGGATATTATGGTCGGGGCGGTTACTACGGCCATGAAGGCTTCCGCGGTGGCGACCGTGGCTGGCATGGCGAGGATCGCGGCGGCAATCGCGGCGGTTTCCGCGGCGGAAACGGCTTCCATGGCGGCGGTGGCGGCGGGTTCCACGGTGGCGGCAACCACGGCGGTGGAGGCCACGGTGGCGGTGGACATCGCTAACCGAATCCTGAACCAAACAAAAGGGCGGTTCCCATCCGAGCCGCCCTTTTCCTATTTGTAGCGGCCACCTTCAGGTGGCCCCGAAAATTATCACGATCAATCTACCCAACTGACTCTGCCTCGAGCGCCCCCTCTTTCCCTTCACTTCCCAACCATCCACCCTCTCACCCCAACAAAAAACAAAAACAACCCCATTCCCAGCGTCGGCGCCCACGGAATCCAATTCCACACCGGCCGATCGATCATCGCCAGGCTCGGCTTCTCCGGATCGTAAAGCACCGTCACCCGAACATTCAGCACCGCCGCGTTTGTTCCCATCCAATCCCTGAACTGGACATCCTGCCCTCCCGCCTGAAACTTCACAATCGGCATGAACCCGAGGTCACTGCTGCTCACTCGCCCGTCGCTCCCCCGAAAATTCTTCTGCTGGTACCCAACAATCGTTCCTGGTGCCTGTGCCCCATCCCGGATCAAATGGTAATGATCCTCCCCGATAAAATAGCCGAGACACAACAAAAACACCCCGGTTACAACTTCCGCGATCCTTGTGTACCGAAGGATTCGTTCCTTGTTATTCTGCGCCCACCCCGCAAGCCCGTCGATCCCCGCCAGCACTTGCTCCGTTGACGAAAATCTCTTCCTCCACCGCAGATACAAACCCAGCAAACCAACCACAATCGCAATCTTCGTCAGCAATATGAATGAGTCCATCCGCCGCACCCCCCGTCGCGTCCACCTTCAGTGCCTGCCCTGACGAAGGAATGGTGGACGCGCCCGAAAAAAAATCCACGGGCTCTTCACCATTCTCAATTAAATGATGAGTCCTCGAACCCGGCGCGGCCAACATTTCGGATTCGCTCTTACTGGAATCTCCACTCTACCAGTGGAATCTTCTTCACAATCTACCTCTGTGCCCTCAAAGGAACCTGCCCGGGCCCTTCTCTGCGCACCTCGGCCTTCTCTGCGTCTCTTCGCTATCTTTTTTCTTCCTCTACGCCCTTAATCTGGGGCGCCACGCATCGCTTGTATTTTGAGTTGAAGGGTTACCGCAGGCAGGCACTCAGCCGCCGCGCTCCCAGCTCACAATCCGGAAGCGCGCGCGGCAAAGCGGTTCGTATTTTTCAGGGGTCGCAACTGCAATCACCTTGAGCCCCGAAGAGCTCCGGCAATTCGAGTTCAAAAAGGCGGGGCTTTTGCCCCCGGGAAGTTCTCTCTTCAGTCCGCCGCGGCGGCCTTCGCCATCCCCGAATAATGAATCGTAATCAGGAAACCGTTCGTCCCGTCATACGCGAACTTATGCCCGTCGCCCTCAAAGGCCTCATGTTTTGACTTCCACATGCGGAATCCGTCGTTCGATTGCGCGCTCCAATACTTCAGGTTGTGCGTCACCACTTCTTCCCCCGGCTTGTTTCCAGCCACTCGCTCCAGCACTACCTCGCCTTTGCCGTCAGCCATCTTGGCGTGTGCCACGCCAGTCTTGGTGTCCACGTCCCACGAAAACGCGGTGTTGCTCACCGCTTTTTTCTGAAAGGGTATCCCCGAATAGAGCTGAGTGACAATGTCAAGCAGCGCTGCTTTTTGTTCCTTGCTGACGCTCGGATCGAAATTCACCACCAACCAGGAATCCTTCCCGGTGCTCCAGTCGCTGCCAAGATCGACCCCCAGCCACACCTTTGCGCCATCCAGCTTGGTCTCTTTGTAGTGCCCCTTGTCCACCTTCAGCACCAGGTTCCCGCGGCAAAAATGCTCGTCCATATGGTGCTCGCCCATGTGATTCGTCGAATGCGTGTTGAAATAGCACGGGCAGAACATGTCGCAGCTGCACGCTTCGATATAACTCGCCGTCATTTCAAAATCAGGCTTCGCCGATTTCTCCTGCGCATACGAACTGAAATAAATAAGGCCCGCGGCAACCAGAAGGATTCCCAGCAATACGGCTCGAGGCAAACGACGCATGATCCCTCCTATCAATTTGTCGAATGATGAAAAAAGGGGCCCAACACAGAATGTCAAAACTCTACTCCCCAAATTTCCCGGTTTCAACCTGTTTTAGTGCGACACCTGCGCCGTGGGCCATGCGAACTCCCGCCCCACGCTGCTCAAAGGAAAACATTTGTAGGGGCGGGGCTCGCCCCGCCCGCTCTTGTGCCACCGCTCACAATCCGTTTTGACAAGAATGCCAACAGCCGCAAGCTCTCGCATAAATAGTCGTTGGGGGTCGGAGCTTTAGTTGACCCTGAATGTCGAAGGGCTCCGACAAAAAAGACCTGCAAAAATCAGGGCTTTAGCCCCTGAGGAACTGCTTTGTCCAAGCCAGACTCATTCTCGCGATCGGTTCCAGCGAGCCTCTGATTACGCAATCGAATCCGCATCGCAAGATATCCCGCCAGCAGCGCCAACACGCCCAGGGTGAACGTCGATGCCTCCGGAACCCCCGTCACCACTGTGACCGTGTCCGCGCTCTCCGTGATCAACCCGCCTGTCGGCAGCGCAATCGCGTCCAGGCTGAAACTCACCACCCCGGGATACGCCAGGCTCTGGTCGAACGGATTGATAGTCACGGTCGCAAGGTCAAAGACCGGCGTGCTCTCTCCCCCCGCCAGTGTTATCCCCGGAAATCCAATTCCCTGAACCAGGCTCGCCACATAAAAGGACGATGGCGGCCCCAGCACATACGATAATTGAAACGTGATCGGCGCGTCCGTGTTGTTCACCACGAATCCCGTGAACACCACCGAACTAAATCCCGTGGATGCCACGTCCGTTTGATCCTGCGCCGAAGTGTAAACAATCGAAAGCGAATCCGCCTTCGCAACGGGCCCCACGAGCATCAATGAATACGGCAGAAACCCGGCAAGCAAATATCTCATCGATCGGAGAATCATACGGGCCTCCAGATGCCGCGCAGTATGCAACACGGTAATGCCTGGGTAAAGTACAACTTCCGGCAACTAACACTTACAGCTGGGGAATATCCAACAGCACCACATCCGATCGCTCCTGCACTCGCTCCAGCACAACCTCGCGCCCATCCGGCGAGATGTCGAAATCGCGAATATCGAAATCAGCCGCCACATTGGTCAACTGTCGCTTGGCCCCGGTTTCCAGGTCCATCCGCCACAAATCTTTGTGTTGAATCTCTCCTTGCAGATACAGTAGTGTCCGACCCCCGGGCAGAAAGGCCAGGTGTCGAGCGCCCCGAGTTAGCGTCAGCGCCGGCAGAGTTTGCGCTGCTCCCTCAGACGTGACTCCTCTCAGAGAAAACTTCGTACCAATGTCCGCACCCGAATAGACTACAAAACTTCCATCGGGCGCCCACGCAGGATCGACGGCGTACTCCTGCACAAAAGGCCCCGGCGCCCCGCCGTCCAGCGGGATTCGGAAGAGGTGTGGAGCGCCGTGATCCTCTGCCGCCGAGAGGACCGATTGTCCGTCGGGCGCCCATGCAGGCGCGCCTTGCAGGACCAGCGCAGTAGTCACAACCCGAGCGTTGGTCCCATCCGCCTGCATCACATACAACTTCGACTTCCCGTTCTGCTGTACCGAGAATGCAAATCGTTGTCCGTCGGGGGAGATGGCCGGACCGCCAAAAATCCGCGCTCCCGCACCACTCCACAACTCCGTTCCACTTCCTTCGGCGAATTTCCAGATACTCTCGCTGGTGCTCGTCGCGGAAACATATAAAAGATAGTTCGGGCCCAATCGCGGCGAAAATCCCATTCCGGTTGTCAGAGAGATTCGGGCCGCCGCTGATGTCTCAGCGAGTGAATCCGCCAGCCGCAATCTCCACAGAGTTCTTTTCGGGCTTGCATGCGTGGCAACCAATCGGCGGCCATCCGCACTGCCCGCCAGCGACGTGTACCGGTCAAGCCCAAAGGTCAACCGGTGAGGCATCCGGCGCTCCACATCCACGCTATACACTGACGGCCCGGAACCATCCGGATTGCTCGCAAGGTACAAAAGCGTCCTTCGATTCAATAGCACCGGGTGCGTCACTCGTCCCGTGTGCCGCGTTATCCGTTCCGGCTTTCCGCCGTTTGCGGTGATCCGCCAGATATCCAATTTGTCGGGAAGCGATCCCTGAACAAAGTAAATAAATGCCCTGTCGGTCGCCCACAACGGAAAGTGAGAGTGCAACCCTGCCGGCGCAGTGAAGATAGGCTGGCCCTCTGGTTGCCTGCTGCCATCGGATACAAAAAGGGGGTCTCCCGGTCCCGGCGTGTGGTATGCAAGCCGCGAGCCGTCCTGCGACCAATCGTACTCGGCTACGCCTTCAAGGTATGGCCTCGGCTGGCCCCCCAGCGTCGGCACCGCCCAGATACTTATGTCGCCGCTGCTTGATCCGCCAGCCTTGCGCACCCAAAATGTAACCAACGATCCGTCCGGCGAGAACCCCATCGTCCGGACTGATGGATTGACGAGT
This sequence comes from Candidatus Limnocylindrales bacterium, assembly GCA_035577585.1. Classification (GTDB taxonomy): domain Bacteria; phylum Acidobacteriota; class Terriglobia; order Acidiferrales; family UBA7541; genus Acidiferrum. The sequence goes on along the minus strand of DATLVJ010000232.1, from coordinate 635 downwards.
TCGGGTGAACTCCCGCGCGTCAAATTATGAAATTCTCCGGAACCCGCCTGCGTAACCCAAACGTCCATCTGTCCGTCACGGTCCGACAGAAACGCCACGAAATGTCCGTCGCGCGACACCGACGCGGCTTCTGCCACTCCATCTAAGTCCGTGACATTCTGAAAACGCGCCGCCGCGATGGGATTCCGCCAGAAATATTCCGTCTTTTGCAACCACAGGATCCCGCCAATCCCCAGCACCGCGATCGCTGCCGCCAACGGCACCACATTCTTCCATCTGGTTATCCAGGTCAATATCGCCGCGCGTGGTGGCCGCTCCTCGGAATCGGCCATGGGAACATCGTCTTCGTTTCCTGTCGCCTCGGCAGCCTTCCTGCCCTGCGTCCACGCATCCAATTCTGAACGGGACGCGTATACCGACCCCAGTTTGTCGTGCAGATGCCGGTGCACCGGCATCCCCTCCCGCTTCTCCCACCGCTGCACCGTCGTCACGTCTCGGTTCAGGTACGCCGCAATCTCCTTCCACGAGTCCAACCGGTCCTCGGCCGGCTTCGCGGATGGTGCAGTATCCTGAAAACTCTCTCCCATCAACCTCTCCTGATTTCCCGGCAGCTAAAAGAAGCCTGGTAGCTCGTG
>DATLVJ010000231.1:0-7504 GCA_035577585.1 Candidatus Limnocylindrales bacterium | reverse complement strand
ATCCAGCCCAGCGCCTTCTTCCCAAACTCGCCCATATTCGCAATCGCGAATCCCGTCAAAATCGAAATCAGCAGCACCTGCGGCACTTCGCCGTCAGCCAGCGCCCCAACAAATGTTTTTGGAATAAACCCCAGCAGGAAGGGAATGAAGCCGGTCTCTTTCGCGCGCCCCACAAACACCGCCGCAGCTTTCGGATCCAGCGTCGCGGCGTCAATGTTCAGTCCCGAGCCTGGATGAAAAACCACTGCCACCACAATTCCTATGACCAGCGCCAGCGTCGAAACAACTTCAAAATAAATCAGCGTCTTCACGCCCAGCGTCCCCAGCTTTTTCAGGTCGCTCATCGACGCGATTCCCTGCACAATCACGCAGAAGATCACCGGCGCGATCATCATCCGGATCAGCGAAACGAACGCGTCGCCCAGCGGCTTCAGCGCCATCCCGGCTTTCGGAAAAAATCCCCCGATCCCGCAGCCGATCAGCACCGCAATCAGCACCTGCAAGTAGAGAATCGTGTACCACGGCCTGGCTTTTCGTGCCGAACCTGCTTTGACCACGTGGTATTCTCCGTGCCGTAAAAACCCGGCGTCCCGACAATTTGATTTCGTCTACTTTCAGGTCACCACGTGGTGTGGCGCTTCTTTCCCGCTGAACACGCGTTCCACGTTTCGCCACGCCGTCCGGAAGAGATACGCCGCAGACTGCCGCGTCACTCCCGCGACATGCGGCGAAAACAAAATGCGCCGCGCCGCATCACCCTTCAATGCGAACAGCGGATGATCTGCCGCCGGCGGCTCCGTTGAATAAACATCCACCGCCGCTCCCCCAAGCCATCCGCTCTGCAATGATTCCGCAAGTGCCGCCTCGTCCACCACCCCGCCACGCGAACCCTGTATTAATATCGCGCCTTCTTTCATCATCGCCAGCTCGCGCCGCCCGATCATGCCGGTAGTTTCCGGCAGTAGTGGTACGTGCAGGGTCACCACGTCCGCCAGTTGGAAAAGATCTTCCAGCGAGCAGGGCTTTGCGCCAACCGCCTCCGCCGTGCGCGGGTCGCGCGGCGCCGGATCGTAATAAAAAATCAGGCATCCCCGCTTCTGAAACGCAGCGGCAACCGCCACCCCGGTAACCCCAAATCCGATAATCCCCACAGTCAGCCCGTCAAGCCCTTGCAAATTGTCGGCGATCATTCGCGCACGGAATTCGCGGTAATTGCCTTTGCGAATCTCCGAGTCCGCCCAAAAAAGTCCCCGCAAGAGAACGGTTGCCGTAGTCACCGCGTATTCCGCCACCGCCTCGTTGCTTCCTCCCGGGACGTTCGCGGCCCCGATCCCGCGCTGCCTCAGAAACTCCAGGTCCAACCGGTCCAGCCCTGCTCCCGTCACCTGCACAAACTTCACACTTGCACTTTCGAAAAGTTCGGTCGGAAGTTTTGGCCCCACTGCGGGAATCACCAGCACCCTGGCCTCTTTCATAAGCTCCGCCACATCTCCATCACTCGGAGCACGGTACGCGATTTTCAGTGAATCAGGCGGCAACGCGCCCACTCGGCGAAAATCCTCCACAGGGCGCAGGCACAGCACATCGATGCTCATGATCTGTTTTGTGTCCTTGGCAATACGCTCGGTTCCTGCGTGGCCGCCACAATATCCGCAACTGGGAAGAAGCAAAGCAGCACCAGCGGCTCACCTCCCGTGTTCCGCGTAACATGCTTCTCGCCCGCGGGCATCAGCAGTGTGTCTCCGGGTCTCATCTCGTATTCTCCGCTGTCCGCAAAAGTGGTCCCCCGCCCCGAAAGCGTGTAAATGCACTCTTCAAATTCCGAATGCTGGTGCGCTGCCCGGATCTCGTCTCCTGGTTTCATCACAGGAATCTCCACCAAACGTAAAGTCACCCCGCGCGCCCCTCGCTCGCCCGACACAATCTCCATCGCCTTGCGTCCGGGCAGCCCAAGTTCTTTTGCCTCTCCCTGCTTGAACAACCGCGCCATCAGCGCACCTTGCTCAGTTGACGCAATTCCGCCGTTCCGCCCTGAATCTTGTCCAGCTGCTTGAATATTTCAGCAGACTCCGTGGCAATCGAATCCGCAACGCTGTTCAACATTTTCTGCGCCTTCTCGATCGTCGCGTGCTGCGGGCTGCCGTACCATCCCGTCGGCGCAATCGAACGCACATCCGTCAGCACCGGCTGGTAACTCCGCGTCCGCCGCAGCGCATCCACCTTGTGTCCGTGCGCGTGGTCCGAGGAATAATCGATCCGTTCCAGGTGCACCAGATCCGGGCGATACGCAAGCACCGCCAGAGCTTCAATCTCCCCGCCATGCGTTAATCCGCCGCACTCCTTGCCGAACATATCCTCTGCTACAAAGCACGCCTGCACCGTCAGCACCGTCATCCCATGCTCCCGATGCAGCAGGTCCGCCGCAACTCCCAGCGGTGGAATGTTCAGTTCGTGCCAATTCAGAATCAGCAGATACTTCGCCCCATGTTGCGCCACCGAAGCGCATGTCTCTTTTACCACGTTCATGTACGTGTCAGGCGAAAGCGTGATCGTCCCCTCAAACGGCATGTGTAAGGGAGTCACGCCCAGCGGCCCGCCAGGCAGCACCAATCCATCCATCCGTTCCGCAACCGCGTGCGCAATCACATTCGACGCAAAAATATCCGTTCCCGTCGGCAGGTGCGGCCCGTGCTGCTCCACGCTCCCCTGCGGCAGAATCACCAGCGGGTTTTTCTTGAGTTGCCCCGCAATCTCCGGCTGCGTCAAATCCACAAAATACCGGCTCGCAAGCATTGGCCCTCCCGTCATTCCGTCACCCGGCTCTGCGCATCGTTCAGGACGCCCGCGATCGCCACGCTCTGCCCGCTCTGTTCCAGCGACTTCAACGCGGCATAAACCATCGCCACCGCCACATTCCCATTCTGCGCGCTCAATTCGTTCGCCTTGCCCGTCCGGCAGCTCTCCGCGAACATCTCCAGCTCCGCGCGAAACATGTCGCTCTCCGGCACCTTCAGCTCTTCCCGCTTCGCATACCCGTCAATCCCGCGCTGGATGTACAGCGTGGATTTCTTGTGCAACTGGTCCGGCGTATCCCACGTATCAAAATCAATTTCGTAATGCATCAACCCCTTTGACCCGAACACCCGGACCGAAAAAATTCCCGGCGAAGTCCAGCACGAACCCACATAACCGATTTTTCCGTCCGCGAACTTCAGCAAAGTCATCGACTGGTCGTCCACTTCCGCGCCGACGGGAGAAAGTTTCGACGACATCCCGCTCGCCTCCACCACTTCGCCGCCCAAATAATGCAGCACGTCAAACTGGTGAATCGCCAGTTGCGACAGCGGCCCTCCGGGAGCCTTGTCCTTATACCAGCGCCAGGTCTTTGGCGTCAGCTCCAGCGCCCGATTGTTCGAAAAATTTGCCTCGATGAAAGCTACGCGTCCCAACTCCCCCGCGTCGATCGCTTCCCTGATCTTCCGGATTCCGGCCATCAATCGTGCGCTGTGTCCCACAGTAACGGTGATTCCGTATTTCTTCTCCAGCGCTGCAATCTGTAACCCCTCCACCAGCGAACTCGCAATCGGCTTCTCCGTGTACACATGTTTCTTCGCCTTCGCCACCATCGCCGCCATCGGCAGGTGCTGCTCATTCGGCACCGTGAGGATCACGCCCTCAATCGAAGCGTCGCCAAGAATTGCCTCCATCGTGGGAGCCGCCGGCACGCCAATCTCCGCCTGAAACGCTTCGCGCTTTTCCGCCGAACGGCTGTACCCGGCCACAATTTTCAATTTGTCGGACTTGGCCGAAGCGCGGGTCAGCACCTTTGCCCAGCGTCCAAGGCCTACGATCGCCAGCTTCACAGGAGAAGAAATCACAAGTTCCTCAAACAAAAGAATGGAGTTGCAAATGACATAATATGATAGTACCGTATTACGAGAATATGTCGAAGTCAAGCCCTTTGCTTCGCCGCTCTTCCGCTCTCGCGGTCATCCCCAAATCCGCCGCGCCTCTCCGCCGCCAGGTTCTCGACGAACTTCGCCAATCCATCATCGCCGGCCGCCTCAATCCCGGCCAACGCCTCGTTGAGCGCGAACTCATCGGCATGATGGGCGTCTCCCGCACAGTGATTCGCGAAGCACTTCGCCAACTCGAATCCGAAGGCCTCGTCGCTATCGTTCCCAACAAGGGTCCCATCGTTCGCACCCTCACCGTAGAAGAAGCTCGCGAAATCTACGCCATCCGCGCCGTCCTCGAAGGACTCGCCGCGCGCCTTTTCACCGAACAGGCCGGCGAACCGCAAATCGCGCGCCTCGATCGCGCGCTTTCCACCGTCGAAAAAGCTTACGACTCCGGGGACGCCCGGTCCATGCTCGAAACAAAAAACAATTTCTACGAAGTGCTCTTCGAGGGCGCAAAAAGCGAAACGCTCGCCTCCATGCTCGCCATCCTTCATGGCCGCATTTGGCGCTGGCGCGGCCTCGGCCTCACGCACCCCAATCGCTCCGCCGAGCGGGATCGTCAAAGCTTGAAAAATCTGCGCGCGCTGGTTCAAGCGATCCGCGCGAAAGACGCCGCGCTGGCCGAAAACATTCTTCGCGAGGAAGTCAGCAAAGCCGCGGCCGAGGTCCATCGCTTGTTGAAAGATGGCGCCGCGCAGCCGCGCGCGGAAAAACCTGCCGTCAAATAGTTTTTTATTCAGACCACGAGGACACGAAACATGGAAACGCATTTCATTGTTCACGACAAAGCCGACACTGTCGGAGTGATGGTCGTCGAAAATGCCCGGCCCGGCCAGGATCTCACCGGCTGGATCATGGAGACCGACGAAACCATCTCGCTCAAAGCGCTCGACGCCGTTCCGCTTGGCCACAAAATCGCCCTGAAAGAAATCAGCTCCGGCGACACCGTTCTCAAATACGGCCACGACGTTGGCCGCGCCGTCGCCGCAATCGGAAAAGGGAATCACGTGCACGTTCACAACATGAAAACGAAAAGGTGGTAACGATGGGACGCTATCAGTTTTTTGGGTACCGCAGGGAAAACGGACGCGTGGGCATTCGCAATCACGTGGTGATTCTGCCGCTCGACGATCTTTCAAACGCCGCCGCGGAAGCGGTCGCCAATAACATCAAGGGCACGCTCGCCCTGCCTCACGCTTACGGCCGCCTGCAATTCGGCGAAGACCTGGAGCTCCACTTCCGCACGCTCATCGGCACTGGCTCGAATCCCAACGTTGCTGCCTGCGTGGTCATCGGCATCGAGCCCGGCTGGACCGGCCGCATCGTCGACGGCATCGCCAAAACCGGCAAGCCCGTCGAGGGTTTCGCCATCGAAGGCAACGGCGACATCACCACCATCGCCAACGCATCCCGCAAGGCGCGCGAATTCGTCCAGTGGGCCAGCGAAAAACAGCGTGAAACCTGCTCCATCGAGGAACTGTTCGTTTCCACGAAATGCGGCGAAAGCGACACCACTTCCGGCCTTGGTTCGTGTCCCACGGTCGGCAACCTGATCGACAAGCTCGATCCCCTCGGCGCCACCACCTGCTTCGGCGAAACTTCCGAACTCACGGGGGCCGAAGTCGTCTGCGCCAGCCGCGCCGCCACAAAAGAGATCGGCGAAAAATTCATGCAGGTTTTCCGTGCCTACCAGGAAGTGATCGAGCGCCACAAGACCAGCGACCTCTCCGAGTCGCAGCCCACAAAAGGAAACATCGCCGGCGGCCTTACCACCATCGAAGAAAAAGCCTTCGGCAATTTCCAGAAAATCGGCAAGAAAGCAAAATTCATCGACGTCCTGAAGCCCGCGGAGGCTCCCGCGAAGGGGCCGGGCCTCTATTACATGGACACTTCCTCCGCCGCCGCGGAATGCGTCACGCTGCAAGCTGCCGCGGGTTTCGTGGTTCATCTTTTCCCAACGGGACAGGGAAACGTGATCGGCAATCCGATCGAGCCGGTCATCAAGCTCACTGCTAATCCAAAAACTGCCCGCACCATGAGCGAGCACATCGATCTCGACGTATCTGGAATTCTCCGCCGGGAAATGACCATGGACCAGGCCGGCGATCAGCTGATCGAAATCATGCTGCGCACCTGCAACGGGCGCCTGACCTGCGCCGAAGCCCTCGGCCACCGCGAATTCGTGATGACCAAGCTCTACCAGAGCGCCTGAGCGGGACGAACCTCGGTTGGCCGGTGGTTTATTGTAGGGGCGGAGCTTGCTCCGTCCCTCGTGCGACGGCGGAACGTAAGTGGCGCGGCTGAAATCGAAGAGGGGCCGGGCGAGCCCGGCCCCTACAAAGCTTCGGCTACTGTTACTCAATCTGCGTATTCAAGCTGAAGAGCATCTGCCAGCGGCCGTCGCGTTTCACCCACATGCGCGTATTGAAATAGAATTTTCCGCCGGGCCGCTGTTCTTTCGCGATCATCATCACAGTTTCGCCAAAATCAAACATCTCGGCTGACAATAATTCCTGCGGCGCGGCGCGTCTCCCCGTCGTTTTCTGTTTTTCGATTTGCGCAAGCCGGTCCGCTTTGGTGAACGGGCGGTCGTGAAAAGTGTCCGTAGCGGTAAATTCGTCGGCAATCAGCGGTGCGTAGGCGCCGGCATCGCTCTCCGCCATCGCGCGCATCACGCCCTGCCAGGAAGCGATCGCTTCCTTCTCGTTGGCGGTCTGCGGCTCGAAGGGAATTGTCTTGCACGGATTCACGCACTGGGTGGAAGTCTTGCCCGCCGGCGGTTCCGATTTTTCTACTTGCAGCACTTCCTGGTAGAGCAGCGTGCGCCACTCACCCGCGCGCTTTACCCACACGCGCAGCACGTTCATTTTGCCGCGATTCACGCGCACAACCGCCGTAGTTCCATAAATGCGGGGTTGCGCCTCCACATCGGCATTGGCCACAGCCGGAAAGCTTTCCAAAACTTTCTCTTTTGTATAGCGATGGCCGACCGAATCGATCCACATGAAGTCCGCAGACAAAAAGTTTGTGGCGGCGGAGGCGTCCTTATGCAGCAGCGCCTGAACAAACGCGTTGTCGGCTTGGAGAAGGGAAGTGGATTCGCCGGCGAGGAGCGGAGCGGCGCCGAGCAGGAGCAGAGTGAGGACCAGGAATGTCGGCGCGCCGACATTTATGCAAATTTTGTGATTATGATAACCAGTAAGTGACATATTTAAATTGTTCCTCGTGGAACATTCCGTGAAACATTCGAATGTCCGCACCGTTCGAACGAGAGAGCATCGATTCGAAACTACTTCGCCGCCGCGGCCTGGATCATCGTCTGATAGCTGATGGACATGATCCACCTCCCGTCTCGATTGATCCACAACCGGCTGACGTGAATGGGCTTGCCTGAATACGGCTGGTGCAGACAAGTCATAATCACCGCGAACCCGAAATCAAACATCTTCGCGCTCACCAGGGGAGCCGGGGCGGAGCCGACACCGCTGGCCTTTTGTTTGTTCAGGGTTTCGATGCGGCCGGCCTTCGAAATCACGTGGTCG
>DATLVJ010000230.1:0-11171 GCA_035577585.1 Candidatus Limnocylindrales bacterium | reverse complement strand
GATTTCGCGGTTAAAGGATACGCGGACTCCGGTGCTGATCTCCGGGGAAAGCGGCACGGGGAAAGAGTTGGTGGCGAGGGCGATCCATTTCCGTGGAGCGCTGGCGCAGATGCCGTTTGTGGCAGTGGATTGCGGCGCGCTGGTGCCCACGCTGATGGAAAGCGAAATGTTCGGATATGAGAAGGGCGCGTTTACTGGGGCAATGAAGTCAAAGGCCGGATTATTTCAGGCGGCGAATGGCGGCACGATTTTCCTGGATGAAATCGGGGAATTGCCCCTGGAGATGCAGGCCAAACTGCTGCGCGTTCTACAGGAGAAGGAAGTTCGGCCAGTGGGCAGCAACGAAAAGATTAACGTGGACGTGCGAGTAATGGCGGCAACGAATCGCGACTTGGAGTCGGCCTACCGCGCCGGAACTTTCCGCAAAGACCTGTATTTCCGCCTGAACGTGGTTACCGTACACATTCCGCCGCTGCGCGAGAGGCGTTCGGACATTCCGATGCTGGTGCACCACTTCCTGAACCGGTATGCGCCGACCGGGCACCTGCAGGTTACGGCAGCGGCGATGAAGAGCCTTCTTCAATACGAATGGCCGGGAAATGTGCGTGAACTGGAAAACTGCATCGCGCGGGCGATCACCCTGGGCGATCACGAAACGATGGACGTGAAAGATTTGCCGCCGGCAATTCGAACGGAACAGCCGCCTAGCAGCGGCAGCGCGGAAGCAACGGACGCGGCGTCCCTTTCGACCACGGCATTAGCGGAAATGGAGCGGATGACGATTTTGCGCGTTTTCGAGCAGGCGCACGGAGACAAGGCGCTCGCGGGGAAAATGCTCGGCATCAGCCGGGCAACTCTTTACCGGAAACTGAAGCGCTACAATATAGGGGTGCGCGGAGACGAAAAAGAGGAAGGTATGGGAGCCGCAGCAGGAGAAATGTAGAGGCGGCGAGTCTCAGAGTAAGCGATGCGCGGATACGAAAAGCTGAGACAAAAACGTTTCAGCGTGAGACATACAGTTGGCTGATAGGAACTGGGAAAATTCTAAGCCTTCTCCTTTCTTGAAGTTGCAAATCCGAAAAGCATGAATGTTTTTGGCGCTCGGCGTGCAATTCCCTGCTTGGGACATTGTGTCCGGGTTTGCCTCACTCGTGTATCTGCGCGTGGGAGCAATCCGAAAGAGACAGGAACACGGTTAGGGTTACGGGGTTGAACCAAGCCATGGCGCTGATTACGGACGAACTGGGATGTGCGGAGCAGTTGGCACGGTTTTTTCCAGGGCTTCCGGGCGTGCGGATTCCAGTGCGGGTTGCGCCGCTAAGGGCTGGAAGTTCGCCGCTGCGGGTGGAGGAAGCCGCGGTGGTGGAATACGGCTCAGTAGAGTACGCAATTTTTCTGAGCGCTTTGCCGCTGGAATTCGCGGATCAGGTGCGTATTTCGGGTAATGGAGGGGGGCATTCAGCAGAGGCTACCGTGATTGCGCTGCAGTATCACGAAGGGCGCAAAGCAGTCGCGGTGAGGTTTGTGGACGGCCACTGCGAATGGATGAGGCAATCGTGAATAAAACGATAACGACGTTGAATTTGCCGGCTCCGTCGAAAGCGGATGGGGCAAAGCAAGCGCAGTGGGAGGAATTGCGCTCGGTCTTCCCGATCTACGTGGCGCTTGCGAAGCAACTGCAGCTGGAAATTCCGATTCCTCAGAACAAGCGGATTCTGCCGGAGAAGGTGGATGCGGATCTCTCCAGCCAGATTCAAAAGTGGCTGGAGGTGATGGATCAGCAGGTGCTGGTCCACCAGTTGCGCCACCTGCTGCAGATGACGACGCTGAACGCGAGCGAAAGCGGCTTGCGCGCGTTAATCATGCGGCACCTGCGGAAGCCCTCGAAGACCACGACCGACCGCGACAAAGCGGACTTCCTGCTGGTGCAATATTTCGCGCTGACCGCTCCGCCGAAGATTTATCACAAGCAGATCGAACTTGGGGACGTGGCGAATGTGCTTCGGCCGGTGTTTGGCGAAGTGGACTCGACGCCATTGCCGTGGTGCGAGCCGTTGGAGAACATGATTCACGCGCTGCGCGGATTCAAGAGCCTTCGGGACATGCTGCAGACGAATTTCATCGAGCAGGGCCGCCGCGTGAAAGAGACCGCGGGCGGGATGTTCTACGATCCTTCGGCGATGCTGGCGTTCATCCGGTTCAACTTTCTGATGCGGCGGACGCTGATTGAATTAATGCACGCGGACCTGATTTTCATTCGAGGCGGGTTGAACAGCCTGCAGAGCGCGGGAGCGAAGACGCTTGATTGCAACAGCGTGGGGCTGGGAAAAGCGGAGCCGATCGAAAAACTACAACAGATGACGGACGAGTGGAAACAGCCGTTCCAGAAGGAATACACGGAACGCACGGTTAATCAGGCATTTGAGAAGCTGCTGGGATTGCGCGCGGACGTGGAGCGAGCGGTGGAGAAAGTGCTCGGAAAGCCACCTGCTCCGCCGGTAGTCCCGGAGGCAGAACCGCTAAGCAAGAAAACTCCTCCCAGCGCTGCCGTGGCAGGGCCTTCGTCCAAGGTGAAAGAGAAATCGGAGGCAGCGTCCGCGAAGCAGGCCGAGTCCGCCGGGACCGCACTGGACTTTGAAACCTGCATGGAACAAATCTGGGAACAACTGATCTCGGCGCCCCCTTCCCGGGGTCGCTCGATGACCACGGTAAAGCTCGGAACGGTGCGATTGCTTATGTCTTCGTGGGAAGTGGCGGCATTTGTCAGCGAGGACGGGCCTGCGGCGGAGGATTTGCGGCGCGCGGTAGTGGCGCGGGCACTGCTGACCTCAAACTTGGAATACGCAAAGGAATCGGGAAACGCGACGGGGCTCGACCGGGCGCTGACGATTGCGCGCGTGGAAGTGTCGCGTCTGCAGGAACGCGTGGAAGCCGCGAAGCAGGCAAAAGACACGGAAGCGGCGGTGAATCTGGGCATCAGCACGAAGCGGCTACTTTCGGCGCTGGACGAAGGCGAAAAGATTTAGTTCTTGAAATTGTGCTGCGGAGCAAGCGGGAAAACGGGTCAGGGAGCAGGGTTCTTGCGAAATACAAACGTACTGATTCTGACGGACGATGCGGAATTCGCCCGGATGCTGACGGCCTGCTGGCAGGTGGAGCGGCAGCTTCCAGGAATTTGCGTGGTGACGAGCGAATTCTGGAAAGAAGCGGACACGGCTTCGCAGGATCTGATCGTGGTTGGGCCATTGAAAGACGGAAAACTCGCGGACGTACTGCGTTCGATGGAATCAAATACCGCGCTGATTTTATGCGCGCCTTCGGAAGCGAAAGAGTTGGGGCTGCTGCGGAAGAAATATCCGAAGCTGCTGCATGTGCCGCTGCGCGAGGATTGGACGCAGGTGGTACTACTCCTGGCTGGTGAATCCTTGCGGCGCACTGAGGCGTTGAAGCTGGCTCGGAAGGCCGAGCGGCACGCGGCGCAATACGCCAATGAGGCGACGTTGGGCCGCTACATGTACGACATGAAGCACAACATGAATAACGCGCTGACTTCGTTGCTAGGTAACGCCGAGCTGCTTCTGCTGGAGCCTGGAGGGCTTTCGGCGCAGTCGCTGGCTCAGATCAAGACCATACATACGATGGCGCTTCGGATCAACGAAGTAATGCATCGATTCTCATCGCTGGCAAGTGAATTGAGAGAGGGTGAGACGCAATCGCAAGTTGAGACGGAAGAAGTGAATTCGACCCCGATTCCCCGCCGCTAGCGCTTCCCGTAAAGTTAATAAGTCCATCGTTTACAAATAGATACGAAATTCCAGAACACCCCCCAAGAAGACTCCGAAGGTGGCCGCCGACGTGCAATTTTCCGACGTGGAGAACTGTGCGGAGCAAATGCGTGTGCAGAAAAAAGTTCTGATTGTGGATGACTCGCCGGCCCAGGTGAAGCTGATTCAAGGCCTCCTGGAACCCGAGGGCTATTGGCCCGTGGGGTTGAACGACCCGCGGCGAGTGGAAGAGGCCATCGCCATGGAGCGGCCGAGCGTGATTCTGCTGGACGTGGTGATGCCGGAACGGAATGGGTTCCAGGTTTGCCGGGAATTGAAGAGCAACACGGAATTTAATTCGATCCCAGTGATCCTCGTGACGTCGAAGGACACAGCTAGCGATCGGTATTGGGGCCAGCAACAGGGCGCGGACGGGTATGTGACGAAGCCGTTCACGCGGGAAGAGCTTTTGCGAGCGGTTCGCCGCTTCGCGTAAGGGAGATTCGAAGAACACAGGCATGAGCGAAGAATTCCAATTGACGCCGATACCCGCGGACGCCGAACTGGGCGAACTGCTGGAGGCGATGGATCCTGGCGTCGAGCGTACGCCGGAATCGCAGTATTGCGTATTTCGCAGCGGGCGCGAACGGTTTTGTTTTCCGGTGTTAGACGTGGAAGAAGTTTTGGAGTGGCCGCTGGTCACCCGGCTGCCGCTTTCGCCGGCATACGTTTTAGGTATTTTTAATTTGCGCGGCGCGATTGTGCCGCTGATTGATATCGCGCTGACCGAGGGGCGCCGGGCGGGTTTGCTGCCGAAGCATGTGGTGGTGGCGTCGCTGCGGGGAGATGGAAATCACGATGATGTGCGGCTGGGCATCGCTGCGGACGAAGTGGTAGGGACTTATTCGGTGAGGGATGCCGAGGATCTGCTGGCCCAGGCGCCGGAAAACGTGCCGCATTGCGTGGGAATGTTGCGGCATGACGACCGGCTGGCGCTGGTGCTCGATCTACGGCGATTGATTGAAGTGTACCCGGGACCCGGAATTTAAAGTTTTGAGGAAAGAGTTTGGGAGGCAGGAATGAAATCGCGACTGAGTAGCACAATTTGGATGCTGGTTTTTCTGAACGGCATCGCTCTGGCCGGAACGATCTGGTTTGCGTTCAATGCCGGAAAGCAAGCGGCAAGCGGCGGATCTGCGTTCGAGAGCAGCGGAACGATTGTCGCCATCGTGATCGCGATCGCCATCAGCATCGTGCTGGCGTGGCGGCTGGGCGCGGTGATTCTTGCGCCGGTTGGTGAACTGGCGTCGTTCTCCGAACGGCTGGCCGCGGGTGACGGCAAGGCCCGGGCGGATGTCGGCACGGACGACGAGTTCGGCTACATCGCGGAAAATCTCAATCGTGCTGTTGCCAAGGTTTCGAAAGCTTCGAGCAACCAGGAAGCGAATGAATCGCTGCAGCGGAGCATCACGGACCTGCTGGCGGTGATCAACCAGGTGGCGCGCGGCGATTTGGCGCTGCGCGGCAAGGTGACGAACGACGCGTTGGGCAACGTCTCCGATTCCATCAACTACATGCTGGACAACTTCACCAAGGTGCTGGAACGCGTGCGCAAGGCGGCTATGGAAGTGGCCGTCTGCTCAAACAACATTTTGCTGGCCGCTGACGAGATGCAGGCCGGCGCGACGCAACAAGACCAGGAAATTACGAATACGTCGAGCGCCGTCGAAGAGCTTACGGTTTCGATGAAGCAGGTCTCTAACAACGCCGAAGCCAGCGCCGAAGCGGCGCGGCGCGCGCTGGATGCCGCGGAACAGGGCAACCGGGCGGTGCGCGACACGCTGGAAGGCATGCAGCGGATTCGGGCTTCGGTGCAGGCGACCGCGAAGAAGATCAAGTCGCTGGGCGATCGTTCTCTGGAAATTTCGGAAATCATCAACGTGATTAACGACATCACCGAGCAGACCAACTTGCTGGCATTGAACGCCGCGATTGAGGCGGCTCGCGCGGGTGAGGCCGGACGCGGGTTCGCAGTTGTTGCCGACGAAGTCCGCAAACTGGCGGAACACTCCCGCAGCGCGACGAAGGACATCGCGGCGCTGATCAAGGCCATCCAGGCGGAGACGAACGAAGCCGTGGTCGTCATGGAAGACGGCACGAAGGAAGTGGAGGGCGGAGCACAGCTTGCCGATCAGGCCGGACGCGCGCTGGATGCGATTTCAAGCGTGGTGCGGCAGTCGGCGGAACTGGTGCAGGAAATTTCGCTAGCTTCGAAACAACAGGTCCGCGGAACGGAAGGCGTGGCGCACGCGATGCAGATCATTTCCGGCATCACGCGGCAGACTTCGCAAGGCACACGCGGGACGGTGGCGACGGTCAGCCAACTGGTGAAATTGTCCGACCAACTGAACGAAGCCCTGGCGCAATTCCGGGCCAACCCCAAGGCGGCCGCTGCACTGGAAGAGGCGGACCGGCCAGTCCCGGCAGGAGCGGTGCGTTAGAGGTGCAAGTGACTCCCGCGGGTAGACCGGGAAGCGAGTGGGATGGCCATGAGTGAACGCCACGGGGCGGGACACGGTTTGACGGACCACGAACTGAGCGAGATCCGCATGCTGATTGAGGAGCGTTCGGGCATTCATTTCGACGAGTCGCGGGAGAGATTCCTCTCGACGCGAGTGCGGGAGCACATGCACGAGCGCGGGTACACGCGTGGAAGCGAACTGCTGCGGGCGGTGCGAAGAACGAACGTGGAATACGACTCGCTCCTGGAACGGATGCTCACGCAGGAGACTTCGTTTTTCCGGTACCCGGCGGTCTACGAGGCTTTTGAAAAACGCGTTTTGCCGGAGATTCACGTTTCGAAATTCTGGAAGAATCCGCGAACGTTGCGGGTTTGGAGCGCGGGTTGTTCGACGGGCGAAGAACCCTACTCCATCGCGATTACGATTGCCGATTCCCTTTCGTTTGCGGATGCCTGGAACGTGGAGATTCTGGCAACTGACGTCGGGAAGCTGGCGCTGAAGAACGCGGAAAAAGGTATCTATTCGGGACGCAGCCTGGGAAGCGTCAGCGAGAAGCAACTCGGCGCGCATTTCACGAAAGTGGAGAACAAGTATCACGTTAAGCCGCGGCTGAAGAAAATGATTTCGTTTGCACCCATGAATCTGGCGTCGCCCGTGTACGTCGGCCGCATGGACCTGATTTTCTGCATGAACGTGCTGATCTATTTCACGGAAGAGCGGCGGCGGGCGCTGGTGCAGCGTTTTTTTGAGGCGCTGGAGCCCGGCGGATACCTGTTTCTGGGGCATTCGGAATCGATTTCGAAGATGCCGGTGAAGTTTCAGGCGATCGTGCTTGGGGATTGCATTTTGTATAGGAAGCCGACAATGCAGGAACGGGAAAAGGCCGAACTGGTAGCGGAGGGACGCGCGTGACGCCGGACCGCGAAGCCGTCGAACTCTTCCTCCAGGAAGCCGCGGAGCACCTGCAATATTTGCGGGAGTACGTGAGCGTCCTGCAGGAGGTTTCGCCGCGCCGGGAAGACCTGGAACGGTTGTATATTTCGGCGCACACGCTGAGTGGGACTTCAGCGAGCTACGAATTTCCCAGGTTTTCGGAGGTGGCGGCGAAGCTGGCGCATATTTTTCAGTATGCGTTGCAGGCGCCGCTTGGCGATGACCTTCATGGACCGTTGACCGAATTTCTTTCGGATGCGATTTCGCTTCTCGAAACCAGCTTGCTGGAGATCAGCGACACCGGGCAGGAGAACGTTGAAGATGTGGCTGCTTTCAAGGAGCGGTACCGCTTTGCGTTTCCGCCGGAGCCACCGCCGCTGAATCTCAGTGCGTCGCCCACCGCGCCGCTTTCGCAAGCGCCATCGGAATATCAGGACGAGCCGGAACCGGTGAATGTGGGGCAAACCGGATCGTATTTCGACGCGCTTCCCGTGGACGATGATGTGCCCATCGAGATTCTAGAGTTTTTTCAGCCGGAAGCGGAGGAGCACCTGCAAATTGTGGGGGATTGTCTGCTCTCTCTCGAGGGCAACAATAATCCGGAAGAGATCAACAGGTTGTTCCGAGCGATTCATACCGTCAAGGGTTCGGCCGCGCAGGTTGGTTTGCGCCGGCTGGGCGGAATTGCGCACCGCGTGGAGGATTTGATTGGTCGCCTGCGCGACGGAGAAATCCAACCTTCCCCATCCGTAGTGGACATCTGCCTGGAATCGGTGGACGTGCTGAAGAAGACGCTGCACCGGGAATGGGCAGACGAAGCGGAGTTCCGCGCCGGGGTTGATTCCCTGCTGGGACGCATCGCGGCATTCGCACCGCAGGAAGTTGAAGAAGAAGCTCCGGAGGTAACAGTCGCAGAGGCAGAAGAAGAGCTTCCGGTCAAAAACGCCGTGGAAAAGGCCGCGCCGAAAGCTCCGCTTACCGCAAAACAAGTCGCGGCGAACAAGTCCGTACGCATCGCGCTGGGCCGGCTGGACCGCATGATGAACACGGTCGGAGAACTGGTGATCAGCCGCACGAAGATGGTCGGCCGCGTGACGGAACTCGAAAAGCTGATTGATACACTGGGCTTTTCGAAAGAGCGCCTGCACGGCAAGGTCAACGAATTTCAGGAAAAGTACGAGTTCAATCGCATCCGCTCGCAACTGGCAACTCCTTGGGCAAATTCCCAGACGAAGAAGCTGCTGACCAACGCTGCGGCCGGCGAGGGATCGTACCTCGAAGAGTTCAGCGAACTGGAGATGGACCGCTACGACGACTTCAACATTCTTTCGCGCTCGATGACGGAGATCTCGGCGGACGTAAACGAGGTGCTGACGCAGCTTGAAGGCTACGTCGGGCGGGTTGAAGGCGACATTGACGAGTTCACCAAGCTCGCGCACCACCTGCAGGACGAGATCACTGCGGCACGCATGGTGCCGATTGGAACGCTGTATTCGCTGCTTTCACGAGCGGTGAGAGACGCGGCGAAATCCTCCAAGAAGCAGGTGGAACTGGATTTTTCGGGGAGCGAAACCGAGCTGGACAACAACATTATTCAGCAGATTTCCGACCCGCTGGTGCACCTGGTGCGTAACTCCGTGGCGCATGGAATCGAACTGCCGGAGATTCGCTCGGCGAAGGGAAAGTCCGAAGAAGGAAAAGTTTCACTGCGCGCTTACCACCGCGGCAATCACATTTACATCGAGGTGGAAGACGATGGGCGCGGAATCGATTACGAGCGCGTGAAGCAGAGCGCGATCGAGTGTGGGCTGGTTTCGCATGAGACGGCGGACCGGCTGACGGAACGCGACCTGCGCGAAATGCTCTTTCATCCGGGATTTTCCACCGCCGTGGTAAAGACGGAACTGGCCGGGCGAGGCGTGGGACTCGACGTGGTTCGCTCCAACCTGAACGCGCTAAACGGCGAAATTGAAGTAAACAGCGTTGCGGGTTCGGGGACGAAATTCACGCTGAAGGTGCCGTTGACATTGATTATTTCGCCGGCGCTGTTCGTGCGCTGCGGCTCGCACCATTTTGCGCTGCCGCTGGCAGTGGTGGAAGAGATTCGACGGTTACGCGCGGACGAAATCGAGGATGTCGGCGGGAAATTGCTAACCAAGGTCCGCGACATCGTGACGGAAGTGGTACGCCTGGATTCCTATCTTGGATTGCCGCCGCTGGAGCCAATCAACGGATATTTCCGCATGGTGGTGGCGAACGCGGGAAATCGACAGATTGGCGTGGTCGTTGAAGAAGTGCTCGGCAAAGACGAGATCGTGATCAAGAACCTGGGTGAGTATCTTCGCAAGGTGAAGCTCTTCCCGGGAACCACGATCGCTCCTGACGGGAGCTTGATTTTGTTGATCGATTTGAACCGCATGGTGGCGACGGAACCGAATGAACGCCGGGCCGTCCAAGCCAGCGCCAGCGCAGCTCGCATTTTTGCACCGGGATCAGCGGCTGTGGCTCGCGGAACGATTCCGACGGAAGCGATCGACCGCGTGGAGCAGGAGCGCGTGGTCGTAATCGCGGACGATTCCATCAGCGTGCGGAAATTCGTGGGCCGCATGCTGGAGAAAAACGGATACCGCGTGAAACTTGCCGCCGATGGACTGGAAGCCGCGGAACTGGTGGCGCAGCATGGCTGCCACATGGTGATTACCGACCTGGAGATGCCGCGGATGACCGGCTACGAATTGATGGCGCAATTGCGGCAAAGCCCCGCGACGAAACGAATTCCGGTGATGGTGGTAACGTCGCGCGCCGGCGCGAAGCATCGGGACCGCGCCATGAAGGAAGGCGCGTCGGCATTCTTGACCAAGCCGGTGCAGGAAGATCAGCTGCTGGCCGCGGTGGAGCAACTGATCGGAACGGAGGCGGCACGCCCGATCGTGCCGGTGGGATAGACGAGCCATGGCCCCTGCCCTCTCCAAAAAATTTCGCGTGCTCGTTGTGGACGACTCCGCCTTCATGCGCAAGGTGCTGGAATCGATTTTTACCGCCGACGACCAACTGACCGTGATCGGCCACGCCAAAGACGGCCGCGAGGCTATCGCGCTGGCGGAATCGCTGAAGCCCGACGTAATCACGATGGATTTGAACATGCCGCACATGGACGGTCTGCAGGCGACGGCACAGATCATGACGACCAATCCGCGGCCGATCGTGATTGTGAGTTCAGAAAGCAAGGAAGGCGCAGCCAGCACGTTGAAAGCGCTGGAACTGGGCGCAATTGATTTTGTGACCAAGCCTTCGTCGGGAATTGACCTGGACATGCAGAGCGTGAAGGACGATCTGTTACGCAAGGTGCGGATTGCGGCGAAAGTGCGCGTGGTTCGCACTGCCTCTCGACTCGCCGCGCAGTTGCAAGCCCCGATGAACGGAGGCTCAACTCCGAAACCTCAGCCTCCCGTCGCCCGGCCAGCGTCTTCTGTGGCGCTTCCGTCCGACATGCGATTCCCAGTGGTTGTCCTGGCGGCTTCTACGGGTGGTCCCGCGACCGTGATGCGGCTTGCTCCAGGATTCACGAAAGATTTTCCTGCGGCCGTGATTCTGGTGCAACACATGCCGGCGGCGTTCACCACGCAATATGCCTTGCAACTGGCGGAGTTCACGGGCATTCGCGTGAAAGAAGCGGAAGCGAACGAATCGGTGCAGCCGGGGACATTTTACATTTGCCCTGGCGGACAGCACCTGCGAGTTTCTCCCACGGGCCGCATGCAGCTGGACGCCGCGACCGGACGGATTGACGGCTATCTGCCAAACATTGACGTGACCATGGAATCGGTGGCCGCGTTTGCGGGTGCGATGAGCATCGGCGTTGTCTTGACAGGCATGGGCAGCGATGGCGCGCGCGGCGCAAAGGCGATCAAGAATGCCGGTGGATATGTGCTGGCGCAGGATGAAGCGACGT
>DATLVJ010000229.1:0-3099 GCA_035577585.1 Candidatus Limnocylindrales bacterium | reverse complement strand
AGTAGCCATTCACCCTAACGAGATTAGGTTGCAGAGCAAGCGCCAAACTACGCCGAAAGAGAAAGCCTCGAACCTTTACTTTCGTGGTGCATTTTGCCGATTACGCTCCGGAATGGCTTGGCTCTCGTCTATCTGGAGGATTCGATATGTTTTGTTTCGGTTAGCGAGAGGACGGTTTTGATTTCGCTTTGACAGACCACGCACCCGGAGCGTTGGGCTTCGGCCAGAGTGGCTACCAGTTGACGTCTTGCGGTTGTTTCGTTGCCGCGAGCCCTCTCAAGCCGAGCAGATGAGACCGAGAGATGAAACCTGGCCAGCCAGTCAGTCGCACGCAAAGTTTTCGCCCTTTTTACAGTATCTCCGGCCTCGTCGAGTTTGCCTTGAGCGATGAATGCTTCAGCTTCCATCGCCCGAGCTTCCATCTCATCCGCTCCGCGGTTTTCGCCACCGAGTTCTTCGATGGAAGACTTCACGGATGCGTCGAACTGCTCCGGATGTCGCTCGAGAAATGCCACCCTTGCAAGCATGACGCGATCCAATGCGGCGTCGCCCTTCGCCCCGATGTCCTGATTCACTGTAAGGGCTTCCAGCAGGACTCCGCGGGCCGCAGGCAAATCCTGCTTGCTGATGAGAGCCTTGGCGAGTGATACATTGACAATTGCGGCGGTTGAGCGGTCGCCAATTTCTTTGAATGTCGCCCGGGCTTGTTCGTACAGGCTGATCGCTTTGTCCAGCTCTCCCTGAACCCGCAGCACATCCGCTAGATTAGTTTGGGCCAGCGTGACGCCGTTCTTGTCGCCCGAAGCTTCTCGTACCTCGAGCAAGTTTTCAAAAGCCTTCCTGGCGCCGCGAAAATCTCCGCGCTGATAAAGTACACCGCCAAGATTGTTCAAAGTTGCGTACTCGTTATCGACTCGTCCGAGCTTCCTGAAAATCTCCAACGCCTCGCGGTAAAGGCCTTCTGCCTTCGCCAGGTTACCTTCTGCGCGGTAGACTTCGCCGAGGTTTGTAAGAGCTCCGCCCAAACCGTTCTCATCTCCGATCTGGCGGAAAGCAACTCTAGCCTGCTCAAGCTTCGCTTTCGCGGCGGCCAGGTCCCCCTGCTTCTGCAGTACAATGCCCAGATCATTCAGGGCGGTGGCTGTTCCGTCACTGTCACCCGCGTGCTCATAAATCTCCTGCGCGCTGGAGTACGCTTCAGCAGCTTCTTTAAGGTGTGACTGGTCGTCGAGCGCCCATCCCTGGACCAGTCTGGCGCGTGCCAGCAGAATCCGAGCACCGGTGGATTGTGCTTTCGCGGCAGCCTGCTCTGCCAGCATCTGCTGCCGTTTGTAGTCAGCCCCTCGCGCCGCAAGGGATGCTTCGGTGAGATCAATGCGCGGATCGATTCCGCTCGGTCCCGGAAGGGACCGTAGATTCGAGAGCACTGCTAACGCTTCTTTGCTTTCGCCGATGGACATTTCGGCGGCAGCGAGTTTTAGCCCAGACTCAATGTCATCCGGAAAATCCTGCCAGAGATGCCGGTAGACTCCAATGGCGCCGGTCCAGTCATGGTTCAGTTCATAATATCGGCCCTGAATCTCCATACGTTCATCTTCAGGGAGTAAGGTAGGGCCCGGGAAGTGTCAAGAAAATGTCAACGCGGCCTGCCACCTCCTGTAGCGCGTTTGTCACACGCTGCCTGCCGTTTCGTTTGGTTCTTGAGAAATCACATTGAATCCGTTAGTTACGCGGTCACATTCATTCCACAAAGCTTCCACTTGCGAGTTTGACAACAACTGCCTTTTAATGCGCCTCAGTCAGCCGAGAGTTGTTAGAGAACGGGAGCCATGCACAGAAGCGAAGCCACAAAACGGTGGATCCGACATTCCGTCGCTCTCATTGGGGTCTCATTCGCTATGACAGTCCCCCTGCTCCACGCCAGACATCAGCAACCTCTGCCGCCGACTGGTGAAGTTGGCCGGACAGAAGAACTGGAGAGTTCTATCAATTTTGAACCCAATCTGGGGCAGGCGAATGAGCAGGTCAAATTCATGGCCCGTGGGCCCGGCTACACACTCTCACTTACGCAGAAGGGGGCGGTGTTCACATTTGAGCAACCCGAGTTTCATGCCGGAGGAGAATTTTTCAACTCGCTGACCGTGAAATTTGTAGGTGCGAATGCTGTACCCAAGCTTGCTGCGAAAGACGAACTCACAACCACAAGCAGCTATTTCCTGGGTACTGATCCGAAGAAGTGGCGCACCGGCATTCCTAACTACGCGCGCGTCACGATCGAGAATGTTTATCCCGGAATCGATGTCATGTACCGCGGAACGCACGGCCGATTGCAATGCCACTTTCTGATTGCCCCAGGGGCGAAACCGGAGCGAATCACACTTACGATTGCAGGAGCAAGAAATCCGCGGCTGGATGCCGAAGGAAATCTGATCTTTCGTTCGGGGAACACCGAACTCCAGCTGTACAAGCCTACGGCTTACCAGGAGGCCGGCGCGGATAAGCATGTGATCAGCGCGCGATACCTCGTGAGCCGTGGCCGAATCAAGTTTGTGCTGACCGACTACGACCGAACTAAATCGTTAGTCATTGATCCTGTTTTGGGCTACGCGGCGTACTTAACGACAGCGGATGCGACCTCGAATCCGCCTCATCCTTCACGGACCGTGAAGATGTCTCAGGAGAATCCATGATCCGGCGATCGAACATCTCCCTCTCAATGGCGCTCTTGATTCTGCTTCTCTGCAGAGTCTCGTCAGCGCAGTCTTCGCCAACGTTCAGTCTTGGAGACCGGATCGCCTGCCGAGCAGCGGTCGAGCGGGTGTACTGGCGACACCGCACAGGAGCCCACGGAGACACCGCCTCGAAGCCCTCATTCGAGGAGACTGTTCCTGCCCCAGTAATTCAGCGTGACGCAGAAGATGCGGTGCTTAAGACCGTCGCCCTGGAACGATTCTGGGGGGTAGCGATCACTGGTGCGCAACTGCAAGCGGAACTGGAACGTATGGCAAAGAACTCGAAAGCACCTGACATTCTTGCAGAGCTGTTTGCGGCACTCGACAATGACCCTCAAAAAGCAGCTGAATGCCTGGCACGCCCCTT
>DATLVJ010000228.1:0-9291 GCA_035577585.1 Candidatus Limnocylindrales bacterium | reverse complement strand
CGTCTTCGAGTTTTGGATGGTAGCCACAGAAGGTGTCGGTGGCGGCAACGCGCTTTACGGGGGCGTCAAGTTCTTCGAACAGTTCTTCGGCGATGCGGGCGGCGATTTCGGCGCCATAGCCCCAGCTCAGCATGTCTTCGTATGCGACGATAACGCGGTGGGTTTTGCGAACCGAAGTGGCGATGGCTTCCCAATCGTATGGCGAGAGAGAGCGAAGGTCGATGATCTCCACCGAAACCCCGTTGCGTTCCAGAGCCGCGGCCGCCACCTCAGCGCGATGGACGACAGCTCCGTACGTGATGATGCTGACCTGCGAGCCTTCTTTGACCAGGCGGGCTTTGCCAAACGGAACTGTGTAGTCGGCGCCGGGATACTCGGAGCGATTATACGGCTGGCGGTAGAGATGCTTGTGCTCGAGGAACATCACCGGGTCGTCGCACCGGATTGCAGTCCGCAGTAAGCCCGCAACGTCCAGCGCCGTGGACGGCATCACCACCCGCAAGCCAGGGCAGTGCGTGAAAATCGATTCGCCGCTCTGGCTGTGATAAACAGCCCCGCCGGTAAGATAGCCGCCGATGGCCACGCGCAGCACCACCGGGCTTTTGAACTTTCCGTCGGACCGCCAGCGCATCACGCAAAGCTCGTCGCGAATCTGCATCATCGCCGGCCAGATATAATCGAAGAACTGAATTTCCGCCACCGGCTTCATGCCGCGGGTGGCCATTCCGATCGCGCGCCCCACGATGCTCGCTTCGGCAAGCGGCGTGTTGAAGACGCGGTCCGCCCCGTATTTGCGCTGCAAACCCGCGGTGGCCTTGAAGACGCCGCCCTTCCCTTTCACATCCTTCAGATTGTCTTCGCGGCTGGCGTCGGCAACGTCTTCGCCGAACACGGTGATGCGCTCGTCGCGAGCCATTTCGTCCTGCAGCGTAGCGGCGACCATTTCGACCATAGTCTTCGGGCCGCCGTGAAATTTCGGTTCGCTTGCAAACGCCGCCGATGTGGGATCAACATCCGGCGAGTAAACATTCGAATAGACGGAAGAGGCTTCGGGTGCCGCGGCAGCCAGGGCCTGGTCGGCGGCTTCGCGGACTTCCCGGTCGACTTCGCCTTCCAGGGCCTCGATCTCTTTCTGGTCCATCAATCCTTCGCGGATCAGAAAGAGGGAGAACTTGGAGAGCGGGTCGCGGCGGGCTTCGCCTTCCCGTTCTTCCGCGGTCTTGTAGAGCTTTTCGTCGTCGGAGAGCGAGTGCGAGTACGGGCGAGTTACATGCGCGTGGACCAGCGCGGGGCCGCGGCGCTCGCGAACGTAACGAATGGCTTCCTTGCACACGGCGTAACTTTCCAGCGGGTCCGTGCCGTCGCATTCCGCGACGTGAAGGCCCGGGAAGTTTCGAACCAGTTTCGAAATGTTGGCGCCGGCGGTTTGGACTTCTACGGGGACGGAGATGGCGTAGCCGTTGTCTTCGATGAGGTAGAAAAGCGGAAGTTTCTTCGCGCAGGCAGCGTTGAGCGATTCCCAGAATTCGCCTTCGCTGGTGGCTCCGTCGCCGGATGAGACATAGACGATTTCTTCAGGGTCGTGATCCAGCGATTCACCGAGCGGAGCTTTCTGCGCCTGGGCGAGGGCTTTCCCGTGGTGAGCGTAATAAATTGTGGCTTCGGCGGCTCCCACTGCCTGGACGAATTGCGTGCCGGTGCAAGAAGACTTGCTGACGATATTGAATTTCTGGTGGCCCCAGTGGGAAGGCATCTGACGGCCCCCAGAGCTGGGGTCGTCCTTGGCGCCTACAGCCTGAAGGAGAGTTTCTAGTGGTGTGACGCCGAGAGTAAGGCACAGGGCGCGGTCGCGGTAATAGGGGTAAATCCAATCCACGCCGGGACGAAGAAGCAAGCCGGCCACGGTGGTAACCGCTTCATGGCCGGCGCTGGATATTTGAAAATAAATTTTATTTTGACGCTTCAGTTGGATTTCCCGGTCGTCTAGGCGGCGGGAAAGATACATCGTGCGGTAAATCCGGATGAGAGTTTCGCGATCCAGCCCCTGGTGCCGGGCCGCTTCCAGCTTTGCTGCTTTCACACGCGTTTGTACCGCCATTCAGTCTGCCTCGCGTTGGAATGGGGATGGGCGTCTACGGAACTTAATTATACCGGAGCGCCGGTTGGAGTGCACAGTAGAACCTGCGCGGGGTTGTGAAAAACGAAGGTACTAGGAGGTGGCGCCAGAAACGTAGCGCCGCCATCCTGCCTGCCCTGAGCTACGAAGGGTTTACCCTGAGCTGCGAAGGGGCGGCAAGCCTGCGGCCCCTACCGGCGCGCATCGCGAGAATCCCAGCCGCCTAGTTTCAGTTCTTCAAACTGCTTCTCCGTCTCCGCAAACTGCGCGTCCCCGGGCTTCACAACCTTCGGAGATGCAGCCACGAACGGCTCTTCCGTGGGAATCCGATCGACCCAACGCTGTTCGGAAAGCTTTTCGTGATTGGAGAAGCCGAGGCGGAGGAGGAGTTTGACGGTTTCGTTGGATGCCGGAGCTTCGGTTTCGTCCTTGGCTTTTGATTTGCCTTTAGCTTTTGGTTTTTCGGATTTGGCGGCCACGGGTTCTGCGGCAAAATCGCCATCAGCGGCGCGCTCGAAATTGTAAAGCAGCTTTTTGTCCAGCCGAAAGGCTTGCTTCCAGGTTTCCAGTTTATGGCGGGCAAGCTGTGCTTTTTCTTCGTCCTTGCCAAAGTCGAATTGCATGTAAATGTGGGGCATGGATTCAGTTTGTGACCTGCGTGCCCGGGTGTCAAGACGCAGCCGGCCTCTTCGGCGAATTGAATTTACGAGCAGTGCTGGGTAGAGTATTCTTGAGATTCGAGAAAATGAATAGAATGCGCCACGATTCCAACGCTCAGGGAAGAAAACTGTGGGCGTGTGTGTGTTTGGTGGCGGTGATGCTCTTGTGGGCACCGACCTGGGGTGCAGCGTTGCAGGCGGCCGGCGTGGGCTGCTGCGATGGGGCGATGTGTCCGCTGCATGGGCATGCGCCGAAGAAAAGTTCTAGTGACACCAACTCCCCGAAGGAAGTTCCGATGGCAGGTTGCGACCATCATGCGCGGCCGGCGGCGATGGTTTGCAGCGTGGCGTGTTGCCATCCCAAGGATCCGGCCGTGACCGGGGCGATTGTGTTTGTGTTGCCGAGTCCAATGGCGCTTTCCGCGCCGCTCCTTATAGGTCCTCCGGCGCCGATACCATCTTCTTCTGCAAATTCCTTTGTTTTTGATCCCGCTTCTCCTCCTCCGCGAACCTCGCTTCTCAGTTCGTAGAAACTTTCTCCCCTCGGGTGTTCCTTGCCTTTGTAGCGGCCGCCTTCTGAGGCGGGCGCTCTTTTTTACAGGCAGCAATACCCAAAACCGACCGCCTCGAAAGGCCGTCCCTACTAAAGGCAAAAGTGGCCACCTGAAGGTGGCGGCTACTACTTGCCTTCTCATGGAGAAGAGATCGATGCTTCGACGATTTTCATTTTTGATGGGGCTAGTGTTGTTGTGTGCGGGGGTTTTGCTGGCTTCGGCGGTGGCTACCGTGCGCGGGATTGTGCATGACCCTCAACACCGGCCGATTGCAGACGCGGAAGTGCGATTGAAGGCCGAGCATTCTGATTTCACGCTGACCGCGCGGACGAGCGTCGAAGGTGAATTTCACTTCGATTCTGTGCCGATTGGGGAATACCGCATTACGGTCAGCAAAACCGATTTTGGGGCGCAAGAAGAGAAATTGACCGTGCTCTCCGGGACCGCTCCGATTTTGCATATTGAATTGCAGGTGGCGAAGCAGGCGCAGACGGTGACGGTGACTTCGGAGGCTCCGCCGGCGCAAGAGGAGTCGGTGACGCCGACGACCCTCGTGTCCCGCGAAGAGATCGCCGAAACGCCGGGGGCGGGGCAATCAAACAGTGTGGCCATGATCACGAATTATGTGCCCGGTTCCTACACCACGCACGACCAGTTGCACGTGCGCGGCGGGCACCAGGTGAGCTGGCTGATTGACGGCGTGTCCATCCCAAACACGAATATCGCCAGCAATCTGGGGCCGCAGATCGACCCCAAAGATATTGACATGTTGGAGGTTCAGCGCGGGAGCTATTCCGCCGACTACGGTGACCGCACCTATGGGGTTTTCAACGTGGCCCCGCGCAGCGGATTCGAGCGCAACAACGGGGCCGAGTTGATCTTGACCGCAGGGAATTTCTATCAGACCAACGACCAGCTGAATTTTGGCGGGCATACAAACCGCTTCGCTTACTACGCGAGCCTGAACGGGAACCGCACGAATTTGGGGCTGGAGACGCCGACCTCGGCGGTGATTCACGATCAGGCAAACGGTTACGGCGGATTCACATCGATGACCTACAACCTGGATGCGCAGAATCAATTTCGGCTGGTGGCCCAACTCCGGCAGGATTTTTACCAGGTACCGTTCGATCCCAACGATCCAAACGCGCAGGGGCAGTTCTTACGCGACTCAAATAAGGAGCGCGACGGGTTTGTGCTGTTTTCGTGGGTGCGGACGTTCAGCCCGGGATTGGTACTCACGGTATCGCCCTTCTATCACCACAACAGAGTCAGTTATGAAAGCAGCCCATTCGACCAGCCGAGTTCGGCGACGGAGACGCTTACATCGAATTATGAAGGCGGCCAGGCGAATTTGTCGTGGATTGCGAAGCGCAACAATTTGCGGGCCGGCGTTTTTGGATTTGCGGAGCAAGCGAACCAGTTGTTTGGGCTGATTTGCAACGTCAACGACCCAGCGGAATGCAGCGGCGTGAATCCGCCCGTCACAACCAGACCAACGGGAGGATTGGCTGCGGCTTATGTCGAGGACCAGCTGAAGCTGACATCATGGCTTTCGGTGGATGGCGGCATACGGCAGACGCACTATTCCGCCGACGTTGTGGAGAATGCCAGCAGCCCGCGGGTCGGCGCTTCACTCCGGATTCCCAAGCTCAACTGGGTGTTCCGCGCGTTTTACGGACACTTTTACCAGCCACCGCCACTTTCGACGATCTCCGGGCCGCTGCTGGACGCGGCGAACAATCAGAACCTGGGATTCATCCCGCTCCACGGCGAGCGCGACGAGGAGCATCAATACGGAGTCACAATTCCGCTATGGGGCTGGACGATTGATGGCGACACGTTTTTGACTCGCGCAAAGAATTATTTCGACCACAACAATTTCAACAACTCCAACCTGTTTTTTCCCATCACGATTCAAGGCGCGCGCATCAGCGGTTGGGAGCTCACCCTGCGTTCGCCTCAAATCCGCAAACGCGGACAGATCTATCTCACTTATTCGAACCAGCTGGCCCTTGGATTCGGCGGGATTAACGGAGGGCTCACGGATTTTTCGTTTGGCGACGGGTTCGGGCTGCTGGACCACGACCAGCGGAACACCCTGCATGTCGGGGGACAACTGACGTTGCCGTGGAGGAGCTACGCTTCGACGGACATTTATTACGCCTCTGGATTCGCGAATGGAGATGAAACTCTGCCCGGAGACCATTTGCAACCGCACACAACGTTTGACATGACGCTCGGCAAGAATTTTGGCGAACGCATATCGTTTTCGGTGACGGGATTGAATGTGGCGAACCGGCGGGTGCTGCTGGATAACAGCCTGACATTCGGCGGGACGCATTACAACAATCCGCGCGAGATTTTTGTTCAGTTGCGCTATCGTTTTCATTACTGAGGAAAAGATGAAACAAATTCTGTTTGTGGTGGTGCTGATTTGCGCGGGTATTGCGGCCGGCTGCCGGTCGGCGCCGGAAAAACATTATCCAATTCAGGGAGAAGTGATTTCCGCGGATGCGGCGAAAAAGCTGCTGACCGTGAAGCACGGCGATATTCCCGGGTTGATGCCGGCCATGACCATGACGTATCAGGTCGCGGAACCAAAGCAGATGGCAACCTTGCAGCCGGGTGACAAGATTACAGCCGATCTGGTGGTGTCCGAAAACAAAGGGCGTCTGGAAAAGATAGCCTTGGTGAGCAAGGGGGACGACAAATAATCCACAGGTCCCGCGGAACAAGATGAGGGTCGTTCAAGAAACCGAAAACTTATTCCGCCTCACGCGCTTTGGCATGATCAATTGCTTCCTGGTGCGAGAGGCGGACGGATTCACGCTGGTTGATTCCGGCTTGCTGGGTTCCGCAAGCGCAATCCTGCTAGCAGCCGCGCGCCTGGGCTCCTCCATTCGAAGAATTGTTTTGACGCACGCGCACATTGATCACATCGGCTCCCTCGACAATCTGATGGCGGCGCTGCCCGCTTGCGAGCTCTCCATCGGCAAGCGGGAGGCCCGGCTGCTGGCAAAAGATTTGAGCCTTGATGCCGGGGAAAACGGCAAGCCCCTGATCGGTTTCACCGGCGCAAAGTCACGGCCCAGCCGCTTGCTTCTCGGGGGCGAAAGCGTCGGTTCGCTGCAGGCCGTGGCGTCGCCCGGACATACACCGGGGCACCTGGCGTTTCTGGATGTCCGGGACAACGCGTTGATCGCCGGGGACGCGCTCACGACGCAAACCGGTGTCGTGGTCGCGGGTGTCTTCAAAGCGTTGTTTCCCTTCCCTGCTCTGTTTTCGTGGAACGCGTTGCTCGCCGCAAAAAGTGCCGCAAAACTCCGCGGACTAAATCCGAGCATCCTCGCCGTGGGGCATGGGCCGACGATTGCCTCGCCCGCGCGTGAAATGGATTTGGCCTTGGAAGAAGCTTTTCGCCAGCATCCTGAAGCGCGCTAGAGCACCCGGTAGAAGAAGTTGCACGGGATTCGGGACGCAGGATAGACTGAGGCACAATTTTACGGCGATGGAGTTCGCCATAACCGCCCTGGCATAATCCGCCGGGGCTGATGACTCCTGGCTGCCAGGCGGCACCAGGAGTTTTTTATTCTGTGCGGCAAGCGCAGCCGGATCGGAGACACTTTGCGTTTATTTCTGATTGGAACGTTTGGGGCGGTTGGCACGCTAGCGAGATACGGCCTGCAGGGGCTGGTCCAGATCAAGACTGGCAGCACGTTTCCCTACGGCACGCTGCTCATCAATCTGACCGGATGTTTTTTCCTCGGATTGATCGGCCAGCTTCTGTTGAACCGCGTGATCGTGCCGCCGGAATGGCGCATGGCGATCGCAGTGGGATTTTTCGGCGGCTACACCACGTTCTCGAGTTTTGGATGGGAAACGGCGAAGATGCTGGAGGCCGGCGAATGGCTCTGGGCAACAACTTACGTCGCGGCCAGCGTAGCGTTCGGGTTGATACTTTCGGTTGCGGGAATACGGTTGGCAAACCGGTTTTAGGAGTACGCGATGACGCACCAGAAATTTGAGGGCGAGCGGACGCTGATGCGGATTCACATCGGCGAATCGGATAAGTGGCATGGCAAACCGTTGCACGAGGCGATTGTGGAATTGCTGCGGAAAGACGGATTTTCCGGCGTGACCGTGCTGCGCGGCGTAGCAGGTTACGGTTCCTCCAGCGTATATCACACGGACAAGCTTCTGCGGCTCTCGCAGGATTTGCCGATTATTCTCGAAGTCATCGAGACGCAGGAGCGGATTGACCAGATACTCCCCCGGCTGGATGAAATGGTCGACGGCGGTTTGATCACCCTGGAAAAAGTACGCGTGATTCTATACAGACCAGCGAAACGATAGGCGGCTCAGTGGCCGACGTGAACTCCGACAACAATTCAACGCAGAATTCTTCCTCCGGTTGGCTGAACCGCACCGTACTCGGTGTGGGCGTCACCAGCCTCTTCAGCGACTGGAGCCACGAAATCGCCACCGCTGTTCTGCCCGCGTTTCTGGCGACGATTGGCGCGGGCCCGGCGTGGCTCGGCGCAATCGAAGGAATTGCCGACGGGCTTTCGAGTTTTGCAAAGCTCGGCTCCGGCCACTACACAGACCGTTTGAAAAAACGCAAACCGCTGGCGGTCTTTGGCTATGCGTTCACGGCTCTCGCGACGGCGTCGTTTGCCTTTGCAACTCACGCGTACCACGTTTTGTTCGCGCGCGCAGCGGCGTGGCTGGGCCGCGGCGTGCGTTCGCCGGCGAAGAAGGCGCTGCTTGCCGCCGATGTGGCGCCGGGAGCCTACGGCCGGGCGTTTGGGCTGGAGCGGCTCATGGATACCGTCGGCGCGATCGCGGGCCCGCTGACGGCACTGTGGCTCCTCCGGTTGACCAACCACAACTATCGCGCGGTCTTCTTGTGGACGCTGCTGCCCGGCATGATCGCGGTGCTCAGCTTCTGGCTGCTGGTTCGAGAGCGGGCGTTCGAAGCGCGAAAGAAAGTTACCTTTCTCGCCGGGTTGCGCAGCCTGCCGCGGAATTTCCGCGAATTTCTCCTCGGGGTCGGCGTGTTCGGCTCCGGCGATTTTTCCCACACCCTTTTGATTTTGTACGCTTCGCGGATGTTAACCCCGGTCCATGGCGCAGCGAAGGCCGCCAGCCTGGCCATCGGACTTTACACGCTGCACAATGTTTTTTATGCGGCATCGGCGTATGTCAGCGGCTGGATCAGCGATCATGTGGCGCACCGCAAGACAATTCTGGCTGGCGGCTACGCTCTGGCCGGCGTGACCGCGATTTCGCTCACCGCCACGCCAGCTTCCATTTGGTTGCTGGGCGGATTATTCGTGCTGGCGGGAATTTATGTCGGAACCGAAGAGGCCCTCGAAGATTCCCTGGCCGCGGAACTGATTCCGCGCGAGCAACACGGAATGGCCTTCGGCACGCTGGCAGCGGTGAACGCCGTGGGAGATTTCCTGTCGAGCCTGATGGTTGGGTTTCTGTGGTCGGCAGTGTCGGCTAAAGCCGCGTTCTCGTTTTCCGCGATTTTATTCTTCCTCGGGGCCTTCCTGATTCTTCGGCTTCGAAAGTAGTTCCCCGCGCAACGATTCAGGCTCCGCCGCGGCTTCGCGTTTGGAAGCCTGCATCCGGCGGTGCACTTCCGCCAGCAGATATTTGCGCAGATTTTCCGGCACAATGCCGGGAGCGGCGAGTACGCGTAAATCCACAACCGTCAGCTGCGGCAGATAACTCAGCACAATTGCGAGCGGCGTCGACGAGTTGCGCACCAGGGCCAGGCGCACATTATAGTGCTGCGACCACTTACGGTGATTGG
The DNA here is from genome assembly GCA_035577585.1 of Candidatus Limnocylindrales bacterium. GTDB lineage: Bacteria > Acidobacteriota > Terriglobia > Acidiferrales > UBA7541 > Acidiferrum. The sequence continues at coordinate 138 of DATLVJ010000228.1, read as the reverse complement.
CGACGGTCAGCACGACCACCTGCGGCAAATTGTCGTGCCACAAAACTTTCAGGACCTGCGCCTCGGTGAGGCGAGGATTGTCCAGCGCGATTTCCAGAACCTGCGCGTGCCCGGTGGCGATCAAGGCGCCGGCGACGC
>DATLVJ010000227.1:0-4909 GCA_035577585.1 Candidatus Limnocylindrales bacterium | reverse complement strand
CAGGTTTTCGTCGCCCGCTTCCACGCTTGGGTGAATGACTGCCACGGTCGGGATCGCCGCTGCTTCCGTTTCATTTGCCAGCGCCTGGTACTGCGCTCGCCGTTGAAACAGCAACACGCCGCCCACCACGATCAATACCGCCACCACCACAAAAAAGACCGTGAAGAGCGGGCTCCTCTTCTGCCCCGGACCGCCTCTGTCACCGCCTGATATGCCTTCAGTTGTCATCCCATCGCTCCAAACTCAATATCGAAATCGCTCAAGATACCGCGGGTTCCGCTCCCATCGTCCGGTGCCTGCGGCGTTCCAGCCATCCGTGGATAATCGAAAACACGCACGGAACAAAAAACAAAGTCGCCACGGTGGCAAACAGCAGGCCGCCAATCACCGCACGGCCCAGCGGCGCATTTTGTTCGCCGCCTTCACCCAGTCCAATCGCCATCGGCACCATGCCGATCATCATTGCCAGCGCCGTCATGATCACGGGACGTATGCGCACATAGCCGGCTTCGAGCGCCGCTTCGCGGGGGACCTTACCCTCAATCATCTGCTCTCTTGCGAAAGAAATCATCAAAATGCTGTTGGCCGTCGCCACGCCCATGCACATGATGGCTCCAGTCAGCGATGGCACGTTTAGCGTCGTGTGCGTGATCAACAGCATCCAGCAAATCCCGGCCAGCGCTCCCGGCAATGCTGTAATGATGATGAAGGGATCGAGCCACGATTGAAAATTCACCACGATCAGCAAATACGCCAGGACAATCGCGCCGAGCAGCCCGATTCCCAATCCCAGGAAGGAGGAGTCCATCGTCTCCACTTGGCCTCGAATCACAATGTGGCTTCCGCGCGGCAGATCCTTCTCCGCCTCGTGCACCAGTTTTCGAACTTCCTGCGCCACGCTGCCCAAATCTCTCCGGTAAACCGACGCGTACACATTGATCATCGGCTGCACGTTGTAATGCGAGATGGACGCCGGCCGAGCCACTGTCCTCATACGTACCAGGTTCCCCAGAATTTGCGGTGTCACGCCGGCGGCCGCCCCGCTAATAGGCGTGTTTTGCAGCGCCTGAAACGTGTCCATGCGATATTGCGGTGTTTGCACCGCCACGCTGTAGCTCACACCATTCCTCGGGTCCAGCCAGAAATTCGGCGACGTCTGGAAGCTCGAGGAAAGCGACACAAGCAGGTTTTGCGCCACATCGCGCGCCTGCATGCCCACGTACTGCGACCTGGTGCGGTCCAGATCCATGAACAGCGTCGGCGCGTCGAACGCTTGTTGCACGTGCACGTCCACCGCTCCCGGGATATGCGTCATCTTGTTTGCAAGGCGCTGCGCGATTTCATAATTGGCTGGCTGGTTCGCCCCGATTATTTCGATGTCCACCGGTGCCGGTGTTCCGAAATTCAGAATTTGCGTAACGATATCCGCGGGTTGGAAGAAAAACTGCACCCCCGGGAATTCGGTGGCCAGGCGGCGCCGCAACTCGTTGATATAGTCGCCGGTCGACTTTCCGCGCTCCTGCTTCAATTGCACCAGAATTTCCGCGTCGGACGTGCCGATGGTTCCGGAGTTGCTGTACGTCAGGTTGATGCCCGAATAGGGCAGACCCACATTGTCAATGACCGTCTGGAGATCCCTGCTCGGAATCACCTGGTGGATCGACTGGTTCACCTGGTCGGCGAGCTTGGTCGTCTCTTCAATCCGCAGTCCTGTCCGCGCCCGCATATGCAGGCGGATTTGCCCCGCGTCCACCGTGGGGAAAAAGTCGCGGCCCAGGAAAAACACCAGTCCGCCAGATAACAGGCAGAATGCCAGAAATAGCGCCGAGAATGCCCATGCGTGGTCAAGCGCCGAGGTCAACGCACGGCGGTATCCGCCGCGCAACCTCTCGAACGAATGCTCAAACGACTGCTGGTAACGGCGGAGAAAACCCATCTTCTCGCCCACATGAAGATCCGCTTGATACTCGTCTTCCGCGCTCAAGAGGTACATCGCCATCGTCGGCACAATCGTGCGCGACCACATATAGGAGGCCAGCATGGCGAAAATCACGGCCTCCGCCAGCGGCACGAACAGATATTTCGCGACGCCCGAAAGAAAAAACATCGGCAGGAACACGATGCAGATGCACAGAGTGGAAACGAATGCCGGCACTGCGATCTGTTGCGCACCATCCAGAATGGCCTGCACCGTTTCCTTGCCCATCGCCAGGTTGCGGTTGATGTTTTCGATTTCCACGGTCGCGTCGTCCACCAGGATGCCCACCGCCAGCGCCAAGCCGCCAAGGGTCATGATGTTGATCGTTTCACCCAGCGCGCTCAGGCACAACAGGCTGACCAGGATCGAGAGGGGAATCGAAATCGCGATGATCAGCGTGCTCTTCCAGTTTCCCAGAAACAGCAGAATCATGATGGCCGTCAGGCACGCCGCAATCAGCGCCTCGCGTATAACTCCCTGAATCGCCGCCCGAACATAAATCGATTGGTCGAAAAAATTGCTCACTTGCAGGCTGGTCGGAAGCGAAGGTCCGTAGTCCTTCAGCACCTGCTTTACGCGGTCAACGATGGAAAGCGTGGAATTGTTGCCCGTCTTGTAAATGCTCATCAGCACGCCGCGCTGGCCGTTGGTGAGCACGACGTTGCTCTGCGGAGTGAAACCGTCGCGCACGTGGGCGACGTCCCGCAGGTAAATGGTCGACCCGTTTACGGTCTTCACCGGCAAGTCGTTCAACTCTCCAATGGTCTTCGGGCTGCCGTTCATTTCGACGTTGTATTCCAGCGAGCCCATCTTCGCCGTGCCGGTCGGCAAAATCAGATTCTGCGCGTTCACCGCATTCACGATGTCCACCGGAGACAAGCCCTTCGCCTGCATCGCGCTCGGATCAATGTCCACAGAAACGACGCGCGATTTTCCGCCATACGGAAACGGCATTGACGCGCCCGGCACGGTTGAAATCTGCGTGCGAATGAAGTTGTTCCCGTAATCGAACATCTGCTGCTCGCTCAGGCTGTCGCTGTTCAGCCCCACCTGCAAAACGGGCACCGTCGAAGCGGAATAAATAATCACCAGCGGCGGCGTTGTGCCGGGCGGCAAACTCCTTAAAAACGTTTGTGAAATGGCGGTGGCCTGCGCCAGCGCCGTCTGGATGTTCGCGCCGGGGTGAAAATAAATCTTGACGATGGCGATTCCGTTCAGCGATTGCGATTCCACGTGCTCGACGTCGTTCACCAGCACCATCACTCCACGTTCGACGTTCGACGTGATCCGCTGCTCCATCTCCTGCGGCTGCAATCCGGTGTAGGTCCACACTAGGGAGATCACCGGAATGTTGATATCCGGGAAAATGTCCGTTGGTGTGCGCGGAATGACGAACGATCCAAGCAAAACAAGAACGATCGCCATCACGATAAAGGTGTACGGCCGGGAAAGCGCTAAACGGACAATCCACATAAATTTGTGTTAGTTACCCTGACCTGTCGCGCGTGGACACCCCAAACGTGCGCCCCCCCGCGCCCAAGATTCCTTGAGCCCGATACGCCTATTAGACTATCAAACCGTCCCGTTTGGGTACGCAGTCTGCCGTCTTTGCCGGAAGCCTGTGACGGCTCATAAATAAGACGCAGGCAATCGTCATTCAGCAACATTTTCCTCACTGGCCGGCGTCACGGCTTATCCCTAGGCAGGCCAAAATGGCCGCCTGCTTTCCATACTTCCCCTCCATTCCTTCCTTTCGTAATTTGCGCGTTCCCGCTGAGCCGAAAAAATTGCTCTCTTCCCCGCTTTTGCGCGCGCGAATGCGTTGCCCGGCCGCCTTACGCCGCTGTTTACACAAATTCACCCTCGCGTCTACGCGTTTGCGGTACATTAGTGAGGTTTGATTTCAGGTTTTCGTCGGATTCGCTTAATTTTCTAGCCGAAGGGGACACTCATGAAAATTCTCGTCTGCGCTGCAGCGATGTTTGCGTTTTCCGGGGCCGCGATAGCCCAGCAGTCTCCCGCGAACGCTTCCGCAAAACCCTTGATTGTTAGCATCATGAATGCCGAAGGCCAGCCTGTGGGCACGGCAACGCTTTCACCCGCCGCGTCAGGCGTCAAGATTGTTCTGGACATCAAGAAACTTCCGCCGGGCGAGCACTCCATTCACATCCACCAGATGGCCAAGTGCGATCCGCCGGATTTCAAAACCGCGGGTCCGCATTTCAACGCCTCGGGCCACACGCACGACGCAGCCCCGGCCGGAGACATCCCTGATTTCTCCCTGATCGTCGGAAAAGATGGCACGGCTCACGTTTCCACGGTCGCCCCGAACGTAACAATGGGAGATGACGATCACTCCGTCTTCAGCAACGGCGGCACGGCTATCGTGATCCACGCGGTTGCCGGCGGCACCGGCAGCGGCGCTCCGCCGCGCATCGCCTGCGGCATCATCGCCAAATCCTAGTGTTTTAGCAGTTTCACGAAAAAATCAGGGGACGACGCGCCACGCTACTTGTGCGTCATCGTGAAGACGCCGTCCCACCCGATCGGCGGCTCGTCGAAGAGGTATTCCTGGCAGCGTTTCCAATACATGCGTGACGGCCCGTCGTCGGGCGTGCGATTGAGAATCTCCTGGAACGCGTGTTGTGCCTGCTCCCACTCCCTGTTGCGATAAAGCTGGCGCGCCGCGGCGAAATCCTGCAAACGCTCCCGCAATTCTTTGAATTTGGGATCCTGCTCCAGTTCGGAAAGCTTCCCCATCAGTTCGTAGATCGTCACTGGCTGCAGTTTTCCTTTGACCCGGATGATGTCCAGTTCGCGGAAAAGGAAGCCGGCGTCTTTTACTGCAACGTAAGTCGATTCATTCACCAGAATGTGTGTGCCGTACTCCTTGTTCAACCCTTCCAGCCGCGACGACAAATTCACAGTGTC
>DATLVJ010000226.1:0-2078 GCA_035577585.1 Candidatus Limnocylindrales bacterium | reverse complement strand
GGCAGGCGCCTTCGTGCGGCGGATAACGAGCCGGAAAATTGGATGACCTACGGCCGCACCTACCGTGAGCAGCGCTTCAGCTCCCTTACAAAAATCAACGATCAGAACATCAAGCAATTGGGGGTGGCCTGGTATTTCGATCTCGACACCCGGCGCGGGCAAGAAGCCACTCCGCTGGTCATCGATGGCGTCATGTACTTCACTTCCGCGTGGAGCAAAGTCTTCGCCCTCGATGCCGCCACTGGAAAAAAGCTCTGGTCGTTCGACCCCAAAGTTCCTCCCGAATGGGCTGTGAACGCGTGTTGCGACGTTGTGAATCGCGGCGTCGCTGCCTGGAATGGCAAGGTGTTTGTCGGCACACTCGACGCCCGTTTGATTGCGCTCGATTCCGCCACCGGAAAGCCAGTCTGGGAAACAAAAACAACCGGAGCCGGGAAACGCTACACCATCACAGGTGCGCCGCGCGTCGTAAAAGGAAAAGTGATTATCGGCAATGGCGGCGGAGAGATGGGCGTCCGCGGATATGTTTCCGCCTACGACGCCGAAACCGGAAAACTCGCCTGGCGCTTTTACACCGTTCCCGGCGATCCCTCAAAGCCCTTTGAAAATCTTTCCATGGAAAAAGCCGCAAAGACCTGGAGCGGCGAATGGTGGAAAAACGGCGGTGGCGGCACGGTATGGGACGGCATCACCTACGATCCCGAACTCGATCTTCTTTACATCGGCGTCGGCAACGGCGGCCCCTGGGCCCACAAAGTGCGCAGCGCCCAGGGCGGCGACAATCTGTTCACCTGCTCGATCGTCGCTCTCCGTCCTGATACAGGAGAATACGTCTGGCACTACCAGGAAAATCCCGGCGACGAATGGGACTTTGATTCCTCCGAGCAGATGATTCTCGCCGACCTGAAAATCGACGGGCGAAACCGCCGCGTATTACTGCACGCGCCGAAAAACGGTTTCTTTTACGTCCTCGATCGCGAAACCGGAAAACTCATCAGCGCGAAACCTTTCACAAAAGTTTCCTGGGCCTCGGGCATCGATCTCGCCACCGGACGACCGATCGAAAATCCAGAAGCCCGCTACGATAACTCCGGGAATCCCGTCCTCGTCATGCCCGGCCCGCTCGGCGGCCACAGTTGGCAGCCCATGTCTTTCGATCCGCAAACCGGATTTGTTTATCTGCCGGTGCAGGAAGCCGGATTCGCCTTCAAGACGGAATCGAAATTTCAGCAAAAAAAGCTTGCCAGCAACGACGCCGTCGATTTCGCCGCTGCCGGCATGCCACAGGATCCCGCCGCAAAGTCCGCCATCATCGAAAGCATCAAAGGCCGGCTCGTCGCGTGGGATCCCGTTCAGCAGAAGCCTGCGTGGAGCGTCGAGAGGCCCGGCCCATGGAATGGCGGCACTCTATCCACTGCGGGAAACCTGGTGTTTCAGGGAACCGGCGGCGGCCAGTTTGAAGCGTATCGCGCGACAACTGGAGAAAAACTGTGGTCCGCTCCTACGGAAAGCGGTGTCATTGCAGCGCCCATCGCCTTTGGAGTGAAAGGCGAAGAGTACATCGCCATCCTTGTCGGTTGGGGCGGCGTCTATCCGCTCGCCACCGGCGAAATCGCCCTGCGAAAAAGTTCTCCGCAAAATATCAGCCGCATGCTGGTGTTCAAGCTCGGCGCCGGCGCCACCCTCCCGGTGCCGCCGGAAATTAAACCCGCTGTTCTGCACCCTCCCAAATCAACTGAGAGCCGCGAGACCATCCAGCGCGGCGAGCAGCTGTACCAGCGTTTCTGCGGCGGCTGCCACGGCGACGTCGCCGTCAGCGGCGGAGTCCTGCCGGACCTCCGTTATTCCGGCACCCTCGCCGGCGAACAATGGTTCAGCGTCGTCCTGCAGGGCTTGCTGAAGCAGTACGGGATGGTCTCCTTTTCCGAAGAGCTTTCTCGGGAAGACGCCGCCGCGGTTCGCGCCTACGTAATCTATCGCGCCAATCAGGCTCTTTCCGAAATCCCCGCGAAACCCAACTGACGATTTTTCCAGATCAATCATCTATTTGCGTTCCGTATGGCTCCGCGCCAGCGGCG
>DATLVJ010000225.1:0-2009 GCA_035577585.1 Candidatus Limnocylindrales bacterium | reverse complement strand
CTGGAAGGGCGACCCATCCGCCCGGACGAGGAAAGTTACTACGACCTGCCGAATCGATCGCCGGAGACCGGCACAATCTACGAACATTGCGTAAGGGCCATTGATCATGGCCTCAAGTTCGGCGAACACGGCCTTCCGCTCATCGGTTGTGGCGATTGGAATGACGGCATGAATCTGATCGGCGCTGCAGGCCGCGGCGAAAGCGTCTGGCTTGCATTCTTCCTGCTCGATGTGCTGAAGAAGTTTGCCGATCTGGCGCGACAGCGGAACGACACCGCGTTTGTGGCGCGCTGTCTTACCCAGGCGGAATTGCTGCGCGGCAACATCGAACGCCATGCCTGGGACGGCCGATGGTATCTGCGGGCCTACTTCGATAACGGCGAACCGCTCGGTTCGCACTCGAGCCCGGAATGCCAGATTGATTCCCTGCCGCAAAGCTGGTCGGTCATTGCCGGTCTCGAGAATCCGGAGCGCTCCATCCAGGCGATGAAGTCAGTCGAGCAACGGCTGGTGCGCCGGGGCGCGGGCCTCATCCAATTGTTTGACCCGCCATTTAATTCGTCCCCGAACAATCCCGGTTACATCAAAGGCTACTTGCCGGGTGTGCGCGAGAACGGTGGTCAATATACGCATGCCGCGGTTTGGACAGTGATGGCCTTTGCCGAACTGGGCCAGACTGAACTTGCCTGGGAACTCCTCGGCATGCTCAACCCAGTGAACCACGGTGCAAATGAGAAACAAATAGCCACTTACAAGGTCGAGCCGTACGTAGCGGCTGCGGACGTCTACGCGGCGAGCCCGCACGCCGGCCGAGGTGGTTGGACCTGGTACACTGGTTCGGCCGGCTGGATGTATCGGCTGATTGTGGAGACGCTTCTCGGCGTTCAGCTTGAAGGCACACGGCTGCGGGTGCGCCCGCGGATGCCGAAGAATTGGCCCTCGATCACAATCCACTATCGCTTTCGGGAAACGCCTTACCATATTGTCGTGCACCGAATTTCCGGCGGACCGGAGTCCATTCACGTTGATGGCCGTGAAGTGCAGGAATGGATTCCGCTGGCGGATGACCGCGTCGACCATCAAGTGCAGGTGCAGATTTCAGATGAAATTCGCGAGCCGCTGTCGCAGCCGCGGGAATTCGCGCATTCACCAGGCTGAATCAACTCGAAAAAGAAACCCCAAACCCGGGTGGCACTCCGGAATTTGGGGTTGTGGGGCGGGACAATTTTGCGTTCTCTGCTCTTGCTTTCAGTTTAACGGCCCTTAAGGCCAAATCATTCCACGCGCGGGGAAGCACGACTACCGTGATTTACTTCCACCAGTCGGCGCGTCGCCTTTTGATCCCGGCGATATCTCATGCATTTCGCCGCCCGATCAGCAACGAAATCAAAAACACGAGCACAAAGATCAGGAACAGAACCTTTGCGATGGTCGCTGCAGTTCCGGCTATCCCGGTGAACCCCAGCAACCCCGCGATGATGGCGACGATTAGAAATAATAGTGTCCAACTCAACATATTCGGCGCTTTCTCAAAAGGATGGTTGTTTGAGCGAAATCGTAAAATCATCTTCCAACATCCGCTCCAAGTGGTTCATTGAATTGTATTGGTTTGTTGGAAGAATCAGCCGGTGCGGACGTTTGATTTCAATCGCCGTCCGCGGATCCACCTGCCAGATCCGGCAGGGAATCGTCAGGGGTTGTTGCGAGCCGCCCATTCTGAGTTCATTGTCCTTATTCATAATTTCCCGCCGACTCATTTATTCGGATGACTTACCTATTAGCGTGAGACGTGCCATCGTGCGCGGGGAATTACAACGGCCTAAGGATGAAAGTTTTACGAATTTGCAGAAAAACGGTCCTGCATCAAATTCTGGCAAATTGCAACGCGGCGTTTCCCTGGTGATGGCATTTTGCGGTAAGGCGTGCTGCCGGCGGCCTATTTGACAATTAACTCGAAACACCAATCGTAACTTGTGACCGACGGCGACGCCGCCATTGATTACCTGAAT
>DATLVJ010000224.1:0-2316 GCA_035577585.1 Candidatus Limnocylindrales bacterium | reverse complement strand
AGCAGCGCCAGGTACTTATGACGTGGTTTTCACCCGGGAAGTCGTACAAGCAGAAGCTGCAAGTGTTGGCCGACCCGCGCGTTCACATCAGTGCGGAAGATTATGCAGCGCAGCTTGCGCTCTCTCGAAAAATCTCCGCCTTCATGGACGACACGACGCGCGCATTTCAAGGAGTTGTTGCGCTGCACGAAGAATTCGATGCCCGCAAGAAAGCGATTCCCGCCAATCCGCCGAAGGAACTGGCGGATGCGCTGGCGGAGATGGAGAAACAATTTCACGCGCTCGAAGACGGAAACGCGGAGGCGCCTGGATTCGGAATTCTGAACCGCGATTTTGGGCACGACCTGGTGATGGTCCAGAGCGCCGACATGAAGCCCGCCGAATCGGCTCACAAAGTTGTACTCGCGGGCTGCAACGCAATCGCGAAGAATCTTGCCGCGTGGAACAAACTGAACGCGGAAACGCTGCCGGCCCTCAATAAACTTTTGAAGGATCAAAGAGTGGAAGCAATCAAGGCGGCGCCTGCAGCGCCTGCACCCCCGCCCTGCGGGAAGTGAAGTAATAGCGGATGCGAAGGGAGGTACGGGTCAGTCGTTGACTGCGGCGGGTTTGTCAGCGGAAACACCGGCTTCCGTGACGCCATTCGCCACGGTGCGGAATCTTACCACCAGGATCGTCACATCATCCGCCTGGCGGGCGCCGCGCGCGAAGTTTTCCACCGATTCCAGCACCGTTTTCTGGATTTCATCCAGCGGCAGATCCGTCTTGCCCTGCAAGACAGCACGCAATCTGGCCACGCCGTACAGTTCTTCTTCCGGGTCCATGGCTTCGGTGACGCCGTCGCTGAAGAGCACCAGGGTATCGTCAGGTTCCAGCTGTAGAGTGGCAGTGGTGAATTCCGCCTCGGGCACCAACCCGACGGGGAACGAACCTTCCGTGAAGGCTTCCTGCGTCGTCTCCTTACGCAATAAAATTGGGGAAGGATGCCCGGCATTAATGTATTCGAGCTTCCCGCTGTCTTCCAAGATGCCGAAGAACATCGTGGCATATCGGCCGACCTCGGCGTGATCACACAGAAAGCGATTGACGTGATTGAACGTTCGGGCGGGATCGGTGCCGAGCGTCATGCCGGAGAGCGCGCCTTGCAGCATGGTGGTTAGAAGGGCCGCGCCTAATCCTTTGCCGCTCACGTCGGCGAGCAGGAATGCGGTGCGGTGGTCATCCAGCGGGAAGACGTCGAAATAATCTCCTCCCACGGACAAGCAGGGAAAGTTCACGCCGGAAACAGCAAGGTGAGGATACTCGCGAAGATTTTTGGGCAAGAGCGCCTGTTGGATGTCGCGGGCGATGCCGATTTCCTGCTCCAGACGCTGCCGTTCGCGTTCGCGCTCGACGAGCCGTGCGTTATCCAGAATGCTGGCCGCGTCGGCCGCCAGCGCGTCCAGGATTTGCCGGTCGAGTTTGGAAAACGCGGTGGGACGCTTCGAATCCATGTACAGCACGCCGAGAAAATCGCCGCGCCGCACATCCGTGGAGGAAGCGTCGGTGCTTGCCCGCGCACTTGCGTATAGTGGAATCACGACGACCGCGCGCAACCCCTGGGCAACGATGCTGGCCGCGGCCTGAAGATTCATCTCCGCTTGCGCCAGATCTTCGGTGATCACCGGCGATTGCTGCTTCATCGCCAATTGGATGGCGGTCTGGCTGGGAGTCATACTTTCGGGAGGCAACCGCTGTCCGCCGCTGCGGCGCGCCAGGCGCACCCGCATGTTCTCCACTTTGCCGTCAACCGCTTCTTGCAACAGGCCGCGGTCGGCATCGGTCACGGCGATCGCATGGTCGATCATTTTCGCCAGCACGGAATCGAGCGGTAATTGGGAATGCAGCAGCGAAGTTGCTTCCAGCAGCATGTTCAATTTCCGGAGTCCGCCGCCGGTGGACTCCGAACTGGTCATGTGGTCGATGCGCGTCAGTAACTGGGGAATCGCTTCCTCGGCGGTGCCAGAGGCGGAACGGAATATCAACTGGTAGGAGTCTTCCAGGCCGAACGTGACCGCATCGCCGTCATTGAGCATGCGGCTTTCCACTTTTTCGCCGTTTACAAACATCCCGCGGCGCTGGCCACGGTCTTCCAGGTAGTAGCGGTTGGCTTCCATCACGATCGCGGCGCAGTTTCGCGAGATGCGGCGGTCCGTCAATTGCAAATGGTTGCCGGTCTCGGCGCCGCGGCCCATCAAGAAAGGCACTTGGGTAACGCGAACGTACTTCCGCGCGCCATCGGGTGAAATTACCTCGAGAACCGCTTCGCTTTGTACC
>DATLVJ010000223.1:0-8434 GCA_035577585.1 Candidatus Limnocylindrales bacterium | reverse complement strand
TCGCCAACCCGCTCTTGTTCTCCCCTCTTCCCGCAAAGCTGGTCATCAACAATTTGCCAGCTGGGGCGCGCCCTGGAAACAAGGACGAATTCCAAAACGTGCAAATTGTCTCCATTCCCTCTCGGCGGGGAACCATGAAGCCGAACCCATCCAGGGGATTCGCCACCTGCGAGCAATCATACGCAGAAGCCACGGCGGATGCCGAAGCATACTCAATGGCTTCCAACGGAATCGCAAGTTGCGGTACGGCCTTTGCCAGAAGCTGGGCCGCAGCGTACGCGGGGATCGCGAGTATCAGATGCTCTGCAACTACTCTCTCGCCGCTCGACAAACGAATCTGCCAACCGGGCTTCGCTGCGTTGCCCCCATTCCGTACCTGTTCGACACACGCGATTGCAGCGCTGTAGCGAATCTCTTTGCGCAATTCCGATGCGAGTCTCTCCGGAAGCGCGGCCATACCAGACTGGAAGGAACCTAGAGACGGCAGCGCATCGGTAACACGCAATGTTTCGCGATTGGGTTTTGCTCCCGCTTGCTGCGGTGACTTATCTTGGCTGGACGCAGACTGACCTGACCTACGCGCTCGAATCGCTCCGCGCACCAGACTTCCGTGGTTCCGCTCCCATTCCACCAGCGCCGGGAACGCGCTTTCCATGCCCATTTTTTGGGCGTCGCCGAAAAATACGGTGGAAATGACAGGGTCCACCAAGTAATCCAGCACCTCAGCGCCGAATTTTCGTTGAACGAAATCGGCCAACGTCTCTTCGCTTGCGGGCGGCCGCGATGATCCGAAAACCTCGGTGAGGATTCGTATCTTGGATCTCAGTCCAACCAGGCGCGTGGCGATTAATCCTCCCGGCGAGAAGGGCGCGCGGTGCAGCCGGCCGTCCCGCACAATGTAGCGCTTCGCTCCCGGGTCGCCCGCCACAAATTCAGTATCGAGATTTAGCTCGCGCACCAACTGCCACACCGAAGGCGGAAACCGCGGACACTGGGGTCCAGTTTCAAATAGAAAACCATTCCTGCGAATCGTGGAAATCAAGCCACCGGCACGTTCCCGCGCCTCCAGGACCAGGCAGGGGATCCCCAGCCGCTTCAGCCGGTACGCGCAAGCCAGGCCTGAAATTCCCGCGCCAACCACGACAACTTTTTGTGTGTATCCCACGGCAACAAAAGCCTATCAAACTTCCAGGAGCCGCCAAGTTGCGCTAGGCTCCCTAACTTCTGCCAAAATAGATGTTTGGAGTGCTCGTGGAGTCACTTCTAACTTTTGTGCAAAATTGCGCGGCGTTGGGCGGCGAAATTGCCGTTCGGCAGCGGCGCGGTTACCGCATGGAGAGCTGGACGTATGGGCAGATTGCCGAGGCCGCAAATCGGACGGCGCGCGAACTGGAATCCCGCGGGATAACCAAGGGCGATGCGGTTTTGCTATGGGGCAAGAACTCCGCGGAATGGATCACTGCCTTTCTCGGGTGCCTGCTTCGAGGCGCCGTAGTTGTTCCGATTGACCACGCCTCCTCGGCGGATTTTGCGGGCCGCGTATCGCAAGAAGTTAGCGCAAAGCTTATCTTTTGCAACGATTCGCAAGACGTAAGCGGATCGGTTTCTTCCATCCCGTTGGAGGCGCTTCCCGTTGTCACAGCGCAATACGATTCTTCTCCTTATCCATCGCCTCCGCTTTCCCGCCGAGACACGCTAGAAATCATTTTCACCTCCGGCACGACGGCCGAGCCCCGCGGCGTGGTGATCTCTCATGGAAACGTCCTGGCGAACATCGAGCCTCTCCAATCTGAAATTCAGAAATACCTTCGCTACGAAAGACTTTTCCATCCGCTGCGCTTTTTGAACCTGCTTCCTCTCAGCCATGTATTTGGGCAGATGCTCGGCGTATTCATCCCGCCATTGCTGGCCGGCACAGTCGTATTCATGGATTCGCTCAGGCCGGCGGAATTCATCGACACGATCCGGAGGGAGAGGGTTTCCGTCGTCGTGGCGGTTCCCCGCTTTATCGAATCGCTCCAACGGGAGGTCGAACGCCGGGAGGAGCGCGAAGGAACAACCGGGCAATTCCGCAGAAATTTTGCGCTGGCGGAAAAACAGCGCTTCCTCCGCCGCTGGTGGCAATTCCGCAAAATTCATTCTCGGCTTGGCTGGAAATTCTGGGCCTTCATCTCCGGCGGCGCAGCGCTTCCGAAACAGACAGAGACGTTCTGGAATCGCCTGGGCTACGCCGTTATCCAGGGTTACGGGATGACGGAAACCACTTCGCTAATCAGCCTGAATCACCCGTTCCGTTCCACGCAGGGCTCCATCGGCAAGGTGTTTCCCGGCATGGAAGTGCGCGTTGACGAAAACGGCGAAATCCTCGTACGCGGTGAAAATGTTGCGACATCCTACCGGCAGCATGGACAGACATTGTCCGTGGCCGAAAATGACGGATGGTTCCGAACCGGAGATTTGGCCGAGACGGACGCAACTGGCGGCCTCTATTTTAAGGGCCGGCGGAAAAACGTGATTGTCACCCCAGCCGGAATGAATATTTACCCGGAGGATCTGGAAAAGGCGCTGCGCGGCCAAACCGGGATTCGCGATTGCGTTGTGATTGGCCTCGAACGTGACGGCAACGCCGAGCCTTGCGCCGTTCTCTTGCTGAATGGCTCCGGCGGCAACTCGGCTGCGATCATCGAGAGTGCCAATCGGTCGTTGGCCGAGTATCAGAAAATACGGCACTGGTTTGTATGGTCTGAGCCGGATTTCCCCAGAACGCCGACCCAAAAGCCGATTCTTCCCCGCATCCGCGAGGTAGTCCAGGAAGCGACGAACGGTGGGACGGAAAGCGCCCCCGCGGGGGATTCGCTCGCCGGATTGATCGCGCGCATTACCGGCCGCCCCGTCCAAGTTCGCTCCGGGGACGCCAACCTTGAATCCGATTTGCACCTGTCGTCGCTCGACCGCGTCGAACTCATGAGCACTCTCGAAGAGCGGCATCAACTGGATCTGAATGAAACTCAGTTTCAGGACGTCAGCACGATCGCACAACTCGAGAAGCTGCTCACCCAGGGTAGTTCTGCCCCCAATCAGCACGTTTTTCCGACCTGGCCGCAGCATCGAGTCATCACTTTGTTGCGCCTTGCCATCTACTATTTGCTCGCCTGGCCGGCAACGTATCTTCTTGCAGCTCCACGGATTCGCGGCCGCGAAAATCTCCGCGATCTTCAGGGACCTGTGCTTGTCGTTTGCAACCACGTCACCTATCTCGACATCGCCTGGATTTTGCCGGCCCTGCCCGCTCGATTCCGAAACTGCCTGGCCACCGCGATGGGAGGCGAGAGGCTTGCCCGGATGCGCCGCCCCTCCGGCAGCCTGAACCGATTCGAACGATTCATGGAACGCCTCAGATATTTTCTTGCGGTGAGCCTCTTCAACGTTTTCCCTCTGCCGCAGCAATCCGGATTCCTGCGCAGCTTTGCTCACGCCGGCGATCTAGCCGACCGCGGGTGGAACGTTCTGGTTTTTCCGGAAGGCAAAACGACCGAGGATGGGAATATGTCGCCGTTTCGTTCAGGCATCGGCCTGCTGGCTAAACAATTGAAAATCCCGGTTGTGCCGATCTTCCTGCATGGGCTGTTTGATCTGAAAGAGAAGCACCAGATTCTCACGCGGCCCGGCCACGTACGGGCAACGATTGGCGCGCCGGTGCGTTTCGCTGGCGACCAGGACGCGGACGAGATCACCCGCGAGCTGGAGCGGAGAGTCCGCGAGCTTCAATCGGTTTGAGAATATTCCGCACGGTGAATAGTGAGCACCCGGCGAACCAGAAAAAAGACGAGGACCAAGCCAAGCGCCAGCGCGATCGAAGCCCATTTCTGTTCCACAAGAAAATGTTTCGCCGCCCCGCCGTAGCGTGCTCCCAGAAACGCTTCGATAAAAAAAAGACCGCCACGCCCAAGCAAAGTGCCAATCACAAACGTCTCAAACGGCACCTGGAAAACGCCCTGGGCGATCACAAACGGCTTGAACGGCACCGGAAACGGAGCGACCGCGGGAAGAAAGACCGACGCCATTGGATAGTCCTGGATGTACTTTCGAATCCTGCCCGGCGGATGGCCCTGCGTTTTGCGGTAGTAGGCCTGCCCGCCCTTTCGCGCGATCCAGTAGATCCAGATGCATCCCACCAATGAGCCAACGGCGGCCATCGCGGCGTAGTACGGCATTCGCAACGGGTGCCGGCTGGACAGTTCCATCAGCAACAAATCGGTAACCAGGGGAAGCGGGACAAAGGAAGAATCAATAAAAGCGGATAAAAACAGCCCAACTCCGCCCAGGGCGGGCAGCGTTAATTTCAACCAGGATTTAAACTGAACCCATCCCACAGCACCCTCAAGCCACAGAACTCTTTGCCCCATGGAGTATGACTGACCGCGAGCTGGCTCTCGAATCCATATCTTACTGAAAAACCGCAGGATGTCTTCTTGTCCGGGTGCCCAAACATGTTTAGATGTTTCGGCTAGTCGAATTGGTTAAAGGTTTTTTTTGGTAAAAATTCAGCGTTCTTGCCACATCGATGTATCTCCCCGGCGGTTCCGGCTATCCAAGATTTCGTAACCGGGGTGCGCCAAACACGGTTGATTCCCCTAAGGGCGCAGTAGGGGGAGTCGAACGCAACAACCCAGTCTTTCTCGAGAGTGAGCTGACTAAGCTCCAGCCCTGGTCATCCTATGCAAAGAAGAGGTTGGATTCATGTCGACACTGGAACAACCGCTCCCAACTGTTCCTAATCAGTCGTTTCGTCTTGATGTTCCCTTGCACAATCTCCTACAGCAGCCTGGGCAGCGGCCGTCGCCCAACTCTTCCAAGGAGACCGGTGGGCTTCCCGACGCCGTCTTTCCTCAACATCCTGAGTTATTGCACGAATTGGATGCGGCGGACATCGCGGCTCACGACCATGTCCTGCAGACCGGGAAGCGGCAATGGCCGGTTTCGCGCATTCTGCAGACCATGCGCGGCTGGATGGTGCCGTACATCAAATCGCGGGTCCTGCCCGGAGATTTTCAGCCGATCATCTCGTATCTTTTCACCGAGTGGAAATGCAATCTGGATTGCCACTACTGCTGGTCGTACGACAACCGCGTGAAGGGCATGACCGAGGAAACCGCGCGACGCGCGATTGACTGGTTGGAATCGACGCCATGCCGCGTGCTGGCGCCCACCGGTGGAGAGCCTTTGCTGCGGCCCGATTTTGTGCACAAGGCGTTGTATTACGCGGCGAAAAAAGATTTCTGGGTGTACCTGGCGACGAATGCGCGTTTGCTCCGCCCGGAGGTTACCGATCGACTTGCCGACGCGGGAATCGCCACCATCAATTTCGCTGTCGATGCAATCAGGCAAAAACCCGGTCTCCCGAAAGCGCTGGAACATGTGCGTGAGAACTTCGATTACCTCGTGCGCCGGCAATATCGCTACGGCTACACGGTTTTCTTCAATACCAACATCTGCCGGACCAACATCGAGGACGTAAAAGAACTGGTGGAAATCGCCCACGACAACGGGATTTCACTGACCTTCCACATCAACGAAGCCCCGATGATGGAGCAATCCCACTTCAAGCACCTCCACGAAAACGACACCTACATCCGTCCGCAAGACTTTCCTATGGTGGACGACCTGCTGGACTGGTTGATCGACAAGCAGCGTCAGGGCTACAAGATGGTGGACTCCATCGCCCGTCTGCAAAACATGAAGGGGTTCATGCGCGGGGTGGGAGAACACTGGGGCTGCCGCGCCGGGCAGAACTGGCTGATCATCCGCACCGACGGAACCTTGGCACCCTGCTTCCCCATGTACAACGCAACGTACGACTGGGGCACCGTTGAAAACCATAAGTTCGACCTGAAGCAACTCGGCGAAATGAAACAGGGCTGCGAGCCGCACTGCTTCTCCACACTTGGCTACAACGTCGCCTATTGCTACGACGCGACCCGCGTAATGAAGTGGCTCTACAAACAGGCACTGAATGGCTTCCAGGGAGTCACGGGAAGTTTCGAAGACTAGCTGTAACTGGGAAGGCTGATTGTCCCGTTAGGCGCTTCAGGGCTGCCCTGCGGCGCCGCCCGGAATATTCCGCGTCACCTTAGGAGAAATGAACTCCTGGAAGATATTGGCGACAGCCGTTTCTCCCAGGCGGATCAGCGCAGTTCCGACCACTGTGCCGATTCCGTTGCGATCGTTCGCCGGATAATAGAGGTTCGAGATTCCACCTGCGGCAAGATTCCCGGCAATGCTCGAGTAATTCGGCTGCCAGTGCCCGTTGTCGCCCTTGCAGATCACCGAATTGGCCAGTGCGTAGAGAATCCGGGAACGCTTCGAGCCTCTTCCCCTGTAGTAGTAGCGCGGATCCTGTTTCAGGACGGTAGGCAGAATGGCGCTGCCAATAAACGTTCCCGCAAAAACGTCGCCGTAGGACGCTCCAAAGCGCTTCGCATACCCTCGCGCGCCTTGCCCGTATGCGCCCCAGCGATCTCCCGCCTGATCGAGTCCGGCTACCACGCCGACAGCTGCGAAGGTCACCGGGTCGGTAGCCGACTTCCAGGCAAGCGAGAACTTGTGCCTCGGGGAAAGAGGCGCTGCATTGGGAACGTAGCTGACGTAAAAATTCGGAATAAAACCGAACACCCGCTGCTTCTCCTGATCCTTTACCTGGGCGTCGGCGATTTGTTCAGTGGAGAGTGTGACGCGCACTTCGGTCACCTGGGTGGCGATAATTAACCGCATCAGTGGCGTGACGTAGGCCTCCCCGGGATGCAAGTTCCCGGAGAACTCCTGGCCGACGAGACCCTCTGAAGAAACGGCAATGCGGAACGGCCCGGGAGCGACTTTGAAGAAAAAGAACTCTCCATTTTCGTCCGAAAGGACTTCCGTGCCGGATGGTTCTCCTTCTCGCAAGAGTTTCAAGGAGGCTCCGGTGATCCGGGCCCCGGTTTGATCGACAACTGTTCCTTTGATGCTGCCCAACTGCTGGCCGGGATCCTGTGAGAGGGGCAAAGCTTGGGCTGTTCGTGGGTCAGACAAAACGCTGTTCGCTGAATCGGGGACTGAGGCCTGCTGAGACCTGCACGGGAAACCACACACCAAGGCGCACAGGCCGAGCGAAATCAGAGCCCCGGGCCGTAGCGCAAAACTCTTTCTCGTAGAATCCACGCCCATCACTTGCTATGCGTCCTTCATGGAAACCCGCGAGTAATCCCGCGAAAGGTTTAGATGCAGGTGCCCCGCTCTGAGACACAAGTGACTTTTGAAGGAAAAAGCCGACCTAGGCAGAAGAGGAGGGCGGTTCAACGGCTAGTACAGTCGATTCTTCGGGGATGGCCACCGACAAGCGATACGGAGGCTCTGCCAACCGCCAACGTGACTACAAGCGCGAGCTGACGCAGACCATCTCACAACACCTTTGCTGCGACTGATTTGCGAAAAGCACCTTTTAAGGTTGTCTTCCCAGCTCTGCGTCGATTAGCACTTTTTGAGGAACCTCCTCGATTGCGGTAACAACTGCCAGGATATCTGTAAGTCGGTGAAAAATGGCGGATGAGCCTGTAAGCCGGAATCTGCGGACACATTTTTGTTTTCAATAAGTCGCGTAGAATGAACAAACAGGGACTGCCAATTTAGTCTGTTTGGCCAGCAAAAGCAGGTTTCGTGTCACGGTTAGGGCAATTTTATTACCTAGATTACCTCTGATTTAATGGCCCCTTAAAAGCATAAGCTCTGTGCTTTTTTGATGGGCCCAGTATCCAGAGTGCGACGGTTTAGCAATTCCCCGATTCCACAGCCTAAGGTTCTGAGTCAATGTGACGTCCAGTAAATAAATTACGACTCATTTGCTTGCGCACCAGGGTGCAGCGGAGGCAAAAAGAAGATTAGATACGCAGCGGATAAATTCGAAGCGGGCTGGGCCTCACATTCAACCGCAGATGGGCGGAGGTGCCTGAGGTTTAACGACAACAAGTAAGGCCTGTGAGCCTGCGGCCATTCCCACAACATTTCTATCGAGAATAACTCTATGAAAATGAATACCTGGCAATCAAGCGATCGATCTAAGGCACAGGATTGCCCGCCGCCAAAAACTTGCCAATCGTTTCGTTCAGAAACTTTGCATCCGCTGGATTACTTGCCGCGCCCGCGGTATGCCCCCACAAGGATGGGATCGGCACGAGGGAAACACCGGAAACAAATGCCGCTTCATAACGAGCATCCCCAATCGGAAAATACAAATCGGTCTCTGAAGGCATGTACAATATCGGAACTTTGATGGATTTCAGCGCCCGTTCCACGTCGCCGCCAAATCCCGGCGTTCTGCCCACGTCGTGCTTTTCCCACGTTCGCATTTGCAAGATCAAATTGTTCGCATCCGCGCCGGGAATGAAATCCGTCCGAAATT
>DATLVJ010000222.1:0-2482 GCA_035577585.1 Candidatus Limnocylindrales bacterium | reverse complement strand
TACTCGACGGCGATATGCCGCAATACATCAGCGACAACACTGACGATGAGATCAGTCATCACAGGTTTCTCAACAACTATCTGGAGTCGAAAGGCGCGAGGCAGATCGACCTGAGCCACTTTGCGATTCTGGCCCCGAGTCAAGTCACTGGAGTCCCCCAAAAAGGGCGCCTCACCAACCTGAAGCAACTGACGATCGACACCAGTTGGTGGACACGCTATCGCAGCGAAACCGCGAACCCGGACTTTGGCGGAACTTTCGAGAACGCAGTTCCAGACCTCGCCAAGGGACAGCATCCCGCCATTCCCGTTAGCGATGGCGACCTGGGCGTAGATGCAAACGGCAACATCTCCAACCATCTGCAGGCGATTGCGAACACAGCGGGATTCCACTTCGCGTTCATCGAGCAGGGCGGAAGCAGCCTTTACCCCGCGCTGGCGCAGAAGGTAACCAATCTGGAAGTTCTGCGGATTCTGCTCAGCATCGGCGGAAGCGAGATCATGCACTTCCAGACCTGGCAGGACAAGGCCGGCAACGCGACCAACATCACCGACGGCAACCTCACGTTTCCGGACCTCAATGCCGGCGTCGACCCCAATAATGGGGCTACCGGCAATAACATTGCGGATCTGTTCCAGACCAACCTGATCATGCCCGAACCGACCCTCTTTCTCGACAAAAAGCTGGGCCCGGTCTCCATCATTCGCCCGACATCCACACAGCAGGGAGGCGCAGTGGCCTCCGTCGTCAGTTTTGTTGAAGATGGGCTTTTTCTCGACCCGTCGACAAACAGGAACACCGGGATCGTGGATGTGCTGATGCGGCTGGCTGAAGAAGCGGACGAAGCCCGCCGCAAAATCTGAAGAAGCGAAGCACAACCGCGAATGCCATCTGAGCGCTCTAACCCGCGCCAGATGGAGTAGGTGCCAACTAACTGGGATGGACTGGCCAGATTGCGAACGATTCGGCCTTGTTCTGGGGGGGCCGATGCCTCCCGTAATCAGCTTGGCCATCCCGGTCCAGTTTTTGCAACTGCAGTTTCGAAGAGGAATCGTTGTGCGTTGAGTTCCGGAAATAAAATTTGCTGCCCAAAAATCGATGCTAAATCTTTCGCGCGGCATAGAGGATCAATGAAAACATTTGCGAAGCATTCCCCATTGTTTATCGTTTCAGCGGCTCTGCTGGCACTCGGACTATCTCTCTCTCTGCCTGAGTTCATTGGTGCCAACAGTCCGGATGTCCGCGTTATAGAAATTGCGGCGAAGAAGTACGAATACTCGAATTCGCCAATTCACGTCAAGGCTGGAACCAAGGTTCAACTCAAGATCACCGCGATCGACCACGATCATGGTTTCAAGATTAGCAGTGTTCCTGACGGCGCCTCATCCAACGACAAAGCCGGACTCGTTTTCACATCGGAACAGGAATGCTGGCAGCTCAAGAAGGGCGAAACGACCATGATTGAGTTCGTTGCCCAAACTCCGGGGACGTATTCGTTCAAGTGCTGCCATACCTGTGGTCTGGGCCACAAGGGCATGAAGGGTCAGATTATTGTCGAGCCATAAGAGGAGGCATTCCGCGAGGGTGACGAATGCTTGAACGCGGCGAAAAGAATTTAGTGACTCGTGGAATAGAACTGAGGAGATCCCGGTCACCTTTATTGTAAGAGATTTATTTTTTGCGATTTCGAACTTAGCTGAATCAGAGGAGAGGGGAATACCATGCTTTCACGTTGGATAGGACGATTTGCTGGACTTTTGACAGTTTGCCTGGCCCTGTGCGCCGCTGCATCCGCCCAGTATGGCGGAGGGGGTGGAACAGGAGGATCGGGTGGAACAGGTGGCACCGGCGGGGGGCCCGGATACGTAGCGCCATCAGGCGGATACGGCTCCGGTAAGGCGATTGGGATCGGGGTTGGCGCTGCGGCTGGCGCTACCGTTGCTGTTGTCCTTCTCGTCCGCCATCATCGTCATGCTGAAAACAACAATACCCAGGCTTATGTCACCGGCTGCACACAAGCCATTCCGAACGGAATCAGCCTGACCAGCGAGAAGGACAACCAAACCTACTCGATCGTGTCCAGCGACAATTCCCTGAAGGCGGGCGAGCGGGTGACACTAAAGGGATCTGTGGTGTCCTCCGATGGATCTGCAAACCCCTCGTTTCAAGTTACAAGCATGGTCAAGAACTTCGGGACCTGCGGTGAAGCCTCAGCATCCAACTCATCTTCTCTGGGCTTCCACTCCCTAAACGGACTTACGAACTTCCGGCGCACCAGCGCGGATCAGCTCCCTTAGCGGTAGCGCAACTGTCGAAAGTTAACCCGCTGTCCGGCGAGGCGGCCTACCTGGGGTTGGCCAGCCTCGTTGGGCAGAGGTCTTCCAGTTGTTTATCGGTTGACGCAGACCCCAAAGGTCACTGTCCCAGCAAATTTGAGACAACCGACGCTTACTTCCTACCTATAATGGCGCTGCCTTGGATT
>DATLVJ010000221.1:0-5794 GCA_035577585.1 Candidatus Limnocylindrales bacterium | reverse complement strand
TACTACCAGAAAATTCTTAACTCAAATCTACCGGACGGCGTGGGAAAAATGAAGCAGTTCGCATGCTGGTTTACGCATAGCGTAAAGAACGGCAGCGAACTTCGACGTATCGTGCACTCGGCGCGCACGCCGCAGGAAGTGGTCGAGAACGTGGACCGCTTCTTTGCGGAAAAGATTGCCGATAATGGAGCCCCAGCCCATGAGCCCAGTCAGCGAGAGCATCGCCCGGAAGAGGTCCGAACGTAGGATTGCGGTCCGCCTGCCATTGCGCGTGCGCGGCCGCGACGCGCGAGGATTTTCCTTCGAAGAAGATACCGCCAGCGAGAATTTGTGCCGGAGCGGAGCCGCGTTTCGCACGCGGTTTGATGTCGCGATCGGCTCAAGCCTGGAGATCCGTATACCGGTGCAAGGCGGAGTTCCGCGGCGCGACGGCCAGGATTTTGAAACTCAGGGGAAAGTCGTGCATATCAGCGATGGAATGACGGAAGGCGAAAAAGTGGTGGGTGTGCAATTCGTCGGCCCGCGGTTTCAGCGGATGTTCCGATCGGAATCGGCGTATTAGGTTTTTTGTGGCACAGCGATTCCTCGCTGTGCGCTTTTGTGGTGGCCGGTGTTAAAACTGGACGCCGCATCTTTCCGTTGTACCACTTTCCATTTCAAGACGATGTGTCGCGCCTCCGGCGCTCGCGGTGTGGGGATTGTTTTCCCAGCCCTTACGGGCTGGGCTAATTTGTGCCGCGCCTCCGGCGCTAGGTTTGTAGTGGCCGACCTTTAGGTCGGTCAGCATGGGCGCAAAAGGAAAGCAGGTCCCTCACCCGCAAACGGCGCGGGTTCGGGATGACATGCGCTTACGGTTGATACGTCTACTCCGCTTCGGGGGGATTTTCGTCGAGGAGTTGGCGGTAGGCGTCGCGGCGGGTGATGCCGCGTTCTTTGGCGGCGAGTTTCAGTGCTTCCTTGCGGTCGAGTTTCGCCTGGTGCATCAGCTCGTCCACGCGGGCGGCGAGGGATTGCGCCGTGTCTACTTGAGCGCCCGGCGCGCCGGAATCGGGCGGCCCGAGGATCAGCGTTATTTCGCCTTTGACGGGGTGCTCTTCGAGCGATTGCACCAGCTCAAATAACGACCCGCGGCGAAACTCCTCGTGAATTTTTGTTACTTCACGCGCCAAGCAGGCCGGCCGATCGCCCAGGATCGCCAGGGCGTCTGCCAGCGTTTCGGCGATGCGATGCGGCGCTTCATAGAGAATGATGGTGCGGTTTTCAATTCGCAGGTGTTCGAGCGCGCGGCGGCGTTCGCTGGAACGTGCCGGCAGAAATCCCAGAAAAAGAAACTCTTCATTCGGCAGGCCAGACGCGGCCAGTGCCGTGAGCAGCGCCGAAGCCCCGGGAATCGGAACCACGGGAATCTGGTGGCGAATGGCAAGAGAGACCAGGCGAAAGCCGGGATCGGAGACCAGCGGCATACCGGCATCGCTGACGAGCGCGACGCTTGCACCCTGCTCCATGGCGTGAACGAGTTCCGGCGCGCGGGTGATTTCGTTGTGCTCGTGATAGCTGATGAGCGGCTTGCGAATATCGAAGTGATTCAAAAGCTTTAAGGTGTGGCGCGTGTCTTCGCAGGCGATTTGGTCGACTTCCTTGAGGATGCGAAGCGCCCGTAGGGTGATGTCTTCCAGGTTACCGATTGGCGTGGCGACAAGATACAACGTGCCGCGATGCGGAGAGAGGGAATCGCCGGCCTGAGCGTTGTTCGTCACGGGAAGCGTAAGGAAAGTTT
Source organism: Candidatus Limnocylindrales bacterium (assembly GCA_035577585.1). Classification (GTDB taxonomy): domain Bacteria; phylum Acidobacteriota; class Terriglobia; order Acidiferrales; family UBA7541; genus Acidiferrum. The sequence goes on along the minus strand of DATLVJ010000221.1, from coordinate 4,017 downwards.
AGCATGGGGGTGGAAGCAGGCGGCCGGAAGCTGCATGCTATAATTGACGGTTTGAAGAACAGGCAGGAGGATTGACTGTGCCACTGTACGAATACCAGTGCACGAAGTGCAAGCGTCGAACGGAGAAGATCGAGAGCGTGGCGGGGCCGCATCTGAAGAAGTGCCCGCATTGCGGCGGGAAAGTGGAGCGGACGCTGACGGCTCCTGCGATTCAATTCAAGGGCGCCGGCTGGTACGTAACCGATTACGCGGGGAAGAAGGGCACGGGAAGCGATATGCCGCCCGCGGTGAAGTCGGAGTCAAACGAGAGCAAGGATAACGCAGCGAAGGCGTCCGAAGCGAAGGCGACTGAGTCGAAAGAGTCGTCGTCCAAGGAAAGCAAAGAGAAGAAGCCGGCGAAGAAGAAGGATTGAAGCTTCGGACCAGAACGCGTGCTCTTGCAACGGGAAACTGGATCTCCAAATTGAATTCTTGAAACGACTCAAAGTTGAGGTCCTTCGGGCGCAAACGACGCGCGCCTCAGGATGACAAGTCATTTTTGTTTGCTTTTCACAACCAATTAATCGCTCGCGACGAGGAACACGGATTACAGCTTCAAGGATTTGAGGTAAGAGCGGAAGTCGGAGCCCAGTTCCTTGTTCTGCAGGGCGAGTTCGACGGTGGCTTTCAGGAAGCCGAGTTTGTCTCCCGCATCGTAGGAAATTCCTTCATAAATGTAGGCCCACAATCCCTGTTCTTTGGCGAGGAGGCGCATGGCGTCGGTGAGTTGGATTTCGCCGCCAGCGCCGGGTTTGGTGCGTTCGAGACAATCGAAAATGGCGGATGGCAGCACATAGCGGCCAGTAATGGCGAGGTTGCTTGGTGCCTCTTCGTTCTTGGGCTTCTCGACGAGGTCGCGGATGCGCAGCAGGCGTTCTCCAAACGGAGGTTGCGGAGCAGGTTCGCCGGCTACAATCCCATAGAGATGCGTTTTGTCGCGGGGAACTTCTTCAACCGCGATGGCGCCGGTGCCGGTTGCTTCATAGACATCGATGAGTTGTTTGGTGGCGGGATTCGCGCCGGGGATCAGCACGTCGCCGAGGAGCACGGCGAACGGTTCGTCGCCGACGAGATCTTTTGCAACCAGGACGGCGTGGCCGAGGCCGAGCGGCTCTTTCTGCCGGGTGTAGCTGACCTGGACCATGTTGCTGATGCGGCGAACCATCTCCGCCTGATCGTGCTTGCCCTTTTCTTCGAGGAAGCGTTCGAGCAGCGGGGAATTGTCGAAGTGATCTTCAATGGAATTCTTGCCTTTTCCGGTGACGATGATGATGTGCTCGATGCCGCTGGCGACGCACTCTTCGACGACGTATTGAATCTGCGGCTTGTCCACAACCGTCAGCATTTCCTTGGGCTGGGCCTTGGTGGCGGGCAAAAAACGCGTGCCGAGTCCGGCGGCGGGCAAAACGGCTTTGCGAACTTTGGGGTGGGCGGCGGACTTTTGCGAGGACTGCGTCGAGTCTGTCGTCATGTCGGGTGTAGTCGTTTTAGTTTGATTTATATTTTCAGCTTCGTAAGAACAGTAGACGCCGGGCGGGAGTTTTGTCAATCAATCGAAGTACCTATAGGGGTTGCGGGAAAAGCGGGTTGGGATGAACCGCGAGGTTTAGCTGAGTGGAGATGGCGGGAGGGGAAGCGGAGAAAATGTCGGCGCGCCGACATTTAAAGTAACGCTTGAAGGTAATTATTTGCAAAATACCGGGACTAGCTGGTTTGCGTAAGTGGCCGGAACAAACTACTTAGAGCGAAAACATTCGAATCGATTTCCACAGGCATTCGAATGATTTCCCGTTTTGGTTCAAAAACGCAGCTTCGATAGGTAGGAATAGCTCTCGGTTAGGTTCGCGATGGCGTCCTTGGGGGCGTCGTTTTCGACGAAGAAATGCTTGACCCCGGCTTCCTGTGCAGCGGGCAGAAGCGTCTTCCAGTCGATCACCCCGCCACCGATGGCGGTGAAACCCGCGGCGACATCGTCAATCATCTGCTCTGAATTCTTGCCGGGGACGATAGGCGGAATCTTGTTGAGATCCTTGACGTGGACTTCCGAAAAGCGGCCGGGATATTTCTTAAAATAGGCGACGGGGTCTTTTTTGGCGACGGTGATCCAGCAGAGGTCGAGCTCCATTGTGAGGTTCGCGGGATCGGTGGATTCGAGCAGAAAATCGTAGGGCAATTTGTCGCCGAGATTTTTGTCGGGGAGAAACTCCCAGAAGTGATTGTGGTAGCCGAACTGGAGACTCGCCTTGTGGCAGGCTTCGCCGGCTTTGTTGAACAGTTCAGCGGCGCGCTTGTAGCCGTCGGAGGAAGCGCGCTGCGAGTCATCAATCCAGGGGCAGATGATGTACTTGTGGCCGATGACGTGTGCGGCTTCTATGGCTTGCGGAATGCGATGCTGTACGACGTCATAGGAGACGTGGACGGAAGGGGAAGACAAGCCGTTGGCATCGAGGATCGAACGCAGATCCTTCGGGGAGTAAAGATATGGGTAGCCGGCGAATTCGACTTCCTTATAGCCAATCTTGGCGACCTTGGCGATGGTGCCGGGAACATCGGTGCCCATCATTCCGCGGACGGTGTAAAGCTGCATGCCGACGGAATCGATTTGATGCGCGGCGGCAAGACCGCGGAGGGGGAGTGAACTGACAGCGGCGGCGGCGAAAGACGATTCGATAAAGGTTCGACGGTTCATACGCAAGATTCTACACAGATTCGCGGCACGGCCAAGCGGAAAGGTAATTTCAGTAGGTACGGGCGCGGCCGGAGTTGGCGAGGTCGGCCTGGAATTTGGGCCAGGGACTATCCATCAGCCCGCCATGGCCGCCGGCATAAGCGGAGAGAATTCCAGTGTCGGTGACAAGAAAAATGGTGCCGTCGGGGGCGAGCGTGGGGGATGCGATCGCGGAGGCGCCAAGCTCCGCCTTCCCCAAGATTTTTCCCGCCGGCGAGACAGCGATCAGATTGCGTCCTGCAATTACGAAGATTGTGCCGTCCGCGGCAAGCACAGGAGTGGATGGGTTGTAATCATGCAGTTCGAGAGCCCACTTTTGCGAGCCGAAGGAATCGAATGCGTACAAGTGACGATCGGAGTGGGAATAATAAATTGTGCCGTCGGAGGCGATCACCGGAGAAGAAGTATTCAGACTAGCGCCGGGAGATTTGAAATCCCAGCGAAGCGCGGCGTCCTGTCCGATAGAGGAGAGATGGTCGCGGCCCTCGCCGAGAAGAAGCTGGTGATCCGGGCCGGGCGTGATGCCGGAGGAGATCATAAAATTTCCCGGCGGCGGAAAACCGCCGTTGCGAGCGGTCGCTTCGCTGGTGAGCGGAGGAAATTGCCAGAGCGTATCGCCGTGCGAATTGGCGGCAAAAAGACGCCCGCGCGCGCCGAACAGGATTGTGCCGTCCATGAGCAGGGTAACGGCTCCCCACTGATTGGAGCCGCCGCCGGCAGACCACTCGACGCGGCCGTCGGAGAAGTTAAGGGCTTTTACTCCGTCGCGGGAGGGAGTGTAGAGAAATCCGTCGCCAATGGCGCCGGCGTTGTGGCCGTAGGTGGTGCCGGGATAGACGACCGAAACCCAGCGCCTGGAGCCAGAGCGATTGAGGGCGAAGACGGAGCCTTCATTGTTGGGGATATAGATTGCACCGTCGGGTCCAATCGCTGGGGAAGCCAGCGTGGGGCCGATGTAGGTTTTCCACTGAAGCTTGCCGCTGGAATCGACCGCGTAAACGAAACCGTCCTGGCCTGCGACGATGATGTTGCCGTCATCGGAGAGAGCCAGCGAGCCTTCCACTCTTCCGCCGAGGGGTAATTCCCACTTCTTTTCAAAGGAAGTGGTTTTTCCGGTGGTGGAGGTGGATTTCGCGGAGGGCTTGCAACCGCCCACCAGGCATGCGAGCCCGGAAAGAATCGCGAGTGCCGGAGGCAGAATGGATTTGCGAGACATTCGTGAGCACCTCACTCGTTGAGGGGAGAATACC
>DATLVJ010000220.1:0-10144 GCA_035577585.1 Candidatus Limnocylindrales bacterium | reverse complement strand
ATTCAGCTCATGGCCGTCGGCTCCAAGTGGCAACTATTCATTCCCTCGGATCTCGGGTATGGCGAGCGCGGCGCTCCCGGCTCTCCGATAGGGCCAAATTCCACGCTCGTTTTCGAAGTCGAACTCATTTCGATCGAGCCCAAAGCAGCTCCCAAGGAACAACTGAAGGAAGCCCCCAAGGATGCTCCGAAGGAGCAGCCAAAAGAACAGCCCAAGGAAGAACCTAAGGCTGCTCCGAAGGAACAAGCTCCACCGGCGCCTCAAGCAAAGCCCTGATCTCCAATTAAACTGAAGCTCCGACTGCCGCATCTCGTCTCCGGGATGCGGCAGTTCCAATTGAACTCTCTCCTCCGCGCGCGTTTCTGCTGTTATGATTTGGCCGCTTAACTCGGCCCGAAAATACCTTCCGGGAGCGTTCCGCCTTGTCCTCGAACATCTCTCCCAATCGACGGCCTGACAGCGCAAACATCCACGCGCGGGATTCCGTTTGGTTTGGCGACACGGCGCTGCTGATCTATCTGGCGCTCGTCACCGTTATCGTTCACATGCTTGTGGGCCAACGATACGGTATCCATCGCGATGAACTCGCCACGCTGGACGACGCGCGGCACCTGGCCTGGGGGTATGTCGCCTACCCGCCGGTCACTCCGTTCTTCGGCCGATTGTCGCTGATTCTGTTCGGGCCCACGCTTCCTGGCTTTCGCCTGTTTGCGGCGCTTGCGCAAGGCGTCGCTCTGGTTCTAACGGGTCTCATGGCCAGGGAAATGGGCGGTGGCCGCGGCGCGCAACTCGTCGCCGCGTTTGCCGGCGTTCCGTTTTGCCTTGGCGGCGGAGCATTGATGCAATACGTCTCGTTCGACTATCTCTGCTGGGTGCTGACTGCTTACTTCATGGTGCGCCTCCTCGTATCCCGCAATCCGCGCTGGTGGCTCGCGATTGGCGCGTCCATTGGCTTCGGAATGCTTTCGAAATACACCATGGGCGTTTTTGCGATTGGCATAGTGGCGGGCGTGATTCTCACCGATGCGCGGAAATACCTTCGCAGCAAATGGCTCTGGTATGGCGTCGCGCTTTCGGTCGTGATTTTCCTCCCCAATCTGCTCTGGCAAGCGCAAAACCATTTCATCTCGCTGGAATTTCTGAAACATATCCACGAACGCGACGTCCGCCAGGGCAGAACCAAGCATTTCCTGCCCGAACAATTCGAGATGACCCTGCTGGCCTTCCCGCTTTGCCTTGCCGGACTTTACTATTCTTTTCTGGCGACAGCCGGAAAACGTCTCCGTGCTATCGGATGGATGTTTGTTGTTCCCCTGACGCTCTTCGTGATCTTGAAGGGACGCTCCTATTATTTCGCCGCGGCCTATCCAATGGTTTACGCCGCGGGCAGCGTGTGGGGAGAAAGTTGGCTTGCCTCGTTGAATCGAGGGTGGGCCGCCACGCTCCGCGCCGTTGCTCTGCTTGTCCTGGCCGTGGACATGGCCATCGCCGCGGCCGTCGCGCTACCCCTCGCGCCTGTTCATTCGAAATGGTGGGACGTCGCCAGCAAGATTCAAGGCGACTTCGTGGAAGAGATCGGTTGGCCGGAGTTGGTCGAAACCGTCGCTAAGGTCCGCGATTCTCTCCCGCCGGACGAACTCGCACATCTCGGAATTCTCGCCGCCAATTATGGCGAGGCTGGTGCCGTGAATCTCTACGGCCCGAATTACGGCCTTCCCCCCGCCATCAGCGGCGTCAATTCGTTCTGGGCGCGAGGTTACGGCGATCCACCGCCGGAAACCCTGATTGTCCTGGGGCACTCCTCCGGGTTCCTGGCCAGGAATTTCGACTCCTGCCGCGTCTCGGCCCATACCTGGAACCGCTACGGCGTGGAAAACGAGGAAAGCGTCGATCACCCGGACATTTACGTCTGCCGGGGCCTGAAGAAGCCCTGGCGTGAGTTCTGGGACGATTATCGTCATTTCGGCTAGCGGGGAGGCCGCGCATCGACCCCGGAATTTCTGCCCCCGATTGGACGGGCGATTGGACGGAACTTCCCTGGGAGAGGATAATAGTTCCCGGAGCGGTACTTCGAAGCAGGTGTGGTCGCGAAAGCCGTTTGAACCGTAACGAATCTCTGGGGTGCTGCGGATAGTCGGCTTGTGTGCACGGCCTGTCCCGCCGGCGGGTTTCAACCAACCGAAAACCCGCGGCCGGGGCAGGAAAGCCTAATGGCCGGCTCGTGGTACCCACCTATTTCAGAGGTTCACGGCCTAGTAACCCACGGCCAAGCAGTCCGCTCCATTTTGCTGTCCACAGCGATCCGTTTTCCGCTACCTGCAATTCCATGGTCCGCGGTTCTTGCTTCCTGTTATCTGATCGCTGATTTCTGATCGCCTTTTTAACTATGCGCACTCTTTTCATCGGTGACATTGTCGGCTCTCCCGGACGCCTGATCGTTCAGGAGCGCCTTGCCGACCTTGTCGAGCATCGCAAGATCGATTTGGTCATCGCCAACGGCGAAAATTCCGCTTCCGGTTTCGGCATCACTCCAAAAATCGCCGAAGAACTCCTGGGACTCGGCATCGAGGTCCTCACCGGTGGAAACCATAGCTGGGACCGCAAGGAAATCCTGGAGTACATTCCCCACCAGCCGCGCCTGCTTCGCCCGGCAAATTTTGCAGCGGTAAATCCCGGCGGGGGATTATTTGTGGGAGAGTCGAAAACCGGCGTGAAATTCGCGGTGCTCAACCTGCAGGGCCGAGTGTTTCTTGCCCCCAACGACGACCCATTCAAGAAAGCGGACGAAGAACTGGCCAAGCTCCCGGCGGACGTCGCCTTCGTCCTGGTGGATATGCACGCGGAAACCACCAGCGAGAAAATCGCCCTTGGCTGGTATCTCGACGGCCGCGTCACTGCCATCGTTGGCACCCACACCCACGTGGCCACCGCCGACGAGCATGTGCTGCCCAAAGGCACCGCCTACATCACCGACGTTGGCATGACCGGGCCACACGACGGCGTGATCGGCATGGACCGGGGGGGCATCATCAAGAAATTTCTGGACGGCCTGCCCGCGCGCTTCGAGGTCGCCACCGGCGATATTCAACTGAATGCGGTGCTGATCGAAACCGACGAGGCCGCTCCGCGCAATGAGGCGGGGCGTCTTGCAGCCAAATCCATCGAACGCTTGCGCTTGCGCATTGATTAATCGTTGAGGCTTTTCCGTAACTTCGCGGGGACTTGCTAAACAGAGAGGCAACCACAGAGGGTCTGCGGTAATCTGAAACTCCATGCATCGGAAAATTAAAAAATTCCTCGCCGCCTCCGCGGTTACCTGTGCCCTCGCTCTCGCGCTGGCTTCGGCAGCCTCGGAAGTAGACGATCAGCTCATGGCCAGCCGCAGAGTGTTCCCCTCCATCGGGCCGGGGCTGCGCGCCCTTCGCCATGGCCGGGACGGCAAATACTATCTCCTTGCATCTCCGAATGTAGGGATCGCGGTTTTCGACTCCCATGAAAAGCAATTGACCGTCATTGGCCCGCCTCCAACTTCCCCTACCGCCGACAAAACCGCCCGCCCGCCGATTGCTTTCGGAGAAGACTGCGACGTTGACGCCCAGGGAAATCTCTACGTCGCCGATCGCGGCTACAATGTCGTCAACGTCTTCTCGCCCTCAGGCACTCTGCTCCGCTCCATTCAATTTAACTCTCCAACCTCGCTGGCGGCGCTTCCCGAAGGCGAAGTCGCGGTGACGGCGCCTCGCGGTCTTCACCTGGTCACCGTCTTTGGCCCCAACGGGCGCGTTGTGCGCGAATTCGGCGATCCGGAGCAACTCTCGCAGCGCGATGACCTCAACCGCTATCTAAGCATCGGCCGGTTGGGCTCCGATCCCGATGGGCATCTCTACTACGGATACACCTACATGCCGGAGCCGCTGGTTCGCCAGTACGACCGGTTCGGTTTCGCCAAACAGGATTTTCAATTCACGAACATTGACGCATTTTCCGAGGCTCGCGCCCGCCGTCGGGAGATTGAACGCCAGGAAAAACGCGCGGAGCCTCCGTCGCTCCTGCCGATCCTCACCGCCTTCGGCGTGGATCCTGTAAATGGCGACGTCTGGCTCGCACTGCACAACACGCTGCTGCACTTCGACAAGGAAGGAAATAGACGTTCCGAGTATCAGATTTACACCAAGGACGGCGCGCGCATCGAAGCAACCGTTCTTCTTGTTGAGCAGGATCGGCTGCTTATCGGTGCGGACCCACTCGGTGTTTATGAATTCGCCCGGCCGGACAGGAAACGGTGAGCAAAATTCACCGTGTTTTCCTCAGGTCGCTTTGCACCGAAAGAGTGCAATCACATTTTTCGCCGCGCGTAAACCGTGATTTTCTCAGGCAAAATTTGCGTTTTTCTTTCGACTTGCACAATTCCCGTGCTTGTGGAAAAGTTGTGCATGGTATGTGAACTTCGTTGAACCCCTTCGCGCATTTTTCGCTTGCTCCCACCCGAACAGTGCGCGAGAATCCAACGCAGTTTGAAAGCAATGGTGCTTGGTTCAGCAGGTCTGAAAGGTCCGCGCAGGTCCACAGGGGCAACGACCAATCGTTCCGGCGCGGGAAAGAAATCCAAGGCTTGAAGAATTAGGACGCATTTGGCTTTCCACAGTTTTTTCACACCTGTGGAAATGGTGTAGGTTTGGCTTTTTCTGATGACGACAGCTACCCAAATTGGACGTGAAAAAGAAGTGCAGAATCTCTGGGATAAGTTCCTCGATCTGATTAAATCCAGGGTCAGCATCAACACCTATTCCACCTGGTTTCAGCCCACCCGGCTCAACCGCGCGGAGGGGGACACCCTGTACGTTCAGATTCCCAGCACCGTTTTCCGCCAGGTTCTCACCCGCACTTACGGCGAAATTGTAAAAGCCGTTTTTCACCAGATGGGTACGCCTCAGATGAAAGTGCAGTACGTCTGCACCGAGGAAGAACCCGTCCAGGCCGCTCCCGCCGTCAACGGCACGAAGCAAGCCAAGCTCGATTTTGAAAGCAGCGACCACCAACTGAACACCCGCTATACCTTCGACAGCTTCGTCGTGGGCAAGTCCAATGAGTTCGCGCATGCTGCTTCCCGCGCGGTCGCCGAGCAGCCTTCCAAGGCCTACAATCCGCTCTTCCTTTACGGCGGCGTGGGCATGGGCAAGACCCACTTGATGCATGCCATCGGGCATACGATCAAGAAACGCAATCCGGCCATGCGCCTGAGTTACGTCAGCGCCGAAAAGTTCACCATCGAGGTCATCAACTCGCTGCGCTTCGATCGCATGATCAGCTTCCGCGACCGCTTCCACACCGTGGATGTCCTCCTTGTGGACGACATCCAGTTCATCGCCGGCAAAGAGCGCACCCAGGAAGAGTTCTTCCACACATTCAACGCTCTTTACGAGCAGCAGAAGCAGATCGTCATCTCCTCGGACTGCCTGCCGAAGGACATCAACTCAATTGAAGAACGCCTGCGCTCGCGATTCGAGTGGGGCCTGATCGCCGATATCCAGCCGCCCGACCTGGAGACGAAAATCGCCATCCTCCAGAAAAAGGCGGAAAACGACCGCTTCCACCTGCCCGACGATGTCGCGGAATACATCGCCCGGGCCATTAAGTCGAACGTTCGTGAGCTGGAAGGCGCACTGACGCGCCTGATGGCCTACGCTTCGCTCACCGGTACCATTGTTTCCCTCACCACCGCGCAGCAGGTTCTCCGCAACATCATCGCGTCGCAGGAAAAGCGCGTCACCATCGACCTGATCCAGAAGCGCGTCAGCGAGCATTTCAACCTCCGCGAGCAGGACCTGAAGGTGCGCAGCAACACCCGCGCTATCGCTTTCCCGCGCCAGGTGGCGATGTACATCGTCAAGCAACTCACTACCGCGTCGCTCCCGGAGATCGGCCGGCAATTCGGCGGCAAGCATCACACCACCGTCCTTCACTCGATCAACAAAATCGAGGAACTTCGCCGCTCCGACAAAGAGCTCAACCGCACCATCACCCGCCTGATGGACGCCCTGCAGTAGCTTCTTCTTTGACTCTTCTCAGCGTCCTCTGCGCTCTATCTCAGCGAACTCTGCGTTAAGTCCCCCTTTCTTCGTTTGATTGCGTATTTGAATCTACCAAACCCGCGTCATTCCACAACTCGTTGCAGTTCAAAGATATTGTGGAAATACTCGCGCGCCCGTATTTAAATTGATGCTGTCACCAGAAAAACGTCACTCCCATATCGTGTGCGCATCTTGTGAACATAGAGTGGGAATCTTGCGGATCAAATGTGCGCGCTTCTCGGATAGATTGCTTTTTCCCCGGTCGCAGCCTTTTTTTCCGCAACTTCGCACGGATATCCTCTCGACACCGCTCGCGATATCGCAAGCTAGTCCTCGCATCCGTGAACTTTTCCACCAATCCACAACGCTCATCACAACAACAAGCTTTATAGCTCTATTTTTAGCTGACTGTTTTTGTGAAAAGTCTTGTGCCTGTGAAAATCCTCATTCCCTGGAACCGGGTGCGCATCGCAGGAAATCCTCAGACCGCAGCATTTCCACAACGCCAAAGCTTCCTGCGCGCTTTATACTTGGCACAAAAGCGAGTACAGTACGTCAGCGGGATATTTCAGCGGGGGAAGGCCACATGACGGCAACCGGTACCGCACGTGAGGAAAGCCAATCCATGGAATTCAGCGTAACCAAGTCCGCGCTGCTCAATGAACTCACCACCACCCAGGGCGTAGTCGAACGCAAAACCACAATTCCCATTCTTTCGAATCTCCTGGTTGAAGCCAAAGGTAGCCGCGTCACAATTACCGCGACCGATCTTGAGCTCAGTGTGCGCACTTCCTGCGAAGCCAAGGTCAAAAAAGAAGGCGCCGGCACCATCCCCGCCAAGAAACTCCTCGAGCTCGTCCGGCTTCTCCCCGAAGGTGAAATCAAGTTCAAACTGCTCGACAATCATTGGGTGGAAATCGTAAGTGACAAAAAGAAATACAAGCTCGTTGGCATGGCCAAAGAAAACTTTCCCGCGCTGCCTGCGATGCCTCACACTCTGGTTAAACTCCCCGCTGCGGTACTCGAAAGCCTGATCGCTAAAACAAAATTCGCCATCTCCATGGAAGAGTCTCGCTACACACTCAATGGCGGTCTGCTCATCCTGAAGCCCGATACGCTTGCCATGGTCGCTACCGACGGCCATCGCCTGGCGCTCGCGGAAACCGATCAGAAACTCGCCGGCCTCAACGGCGAAGTCCGCGTCCTGATCCCCAAGAAAGCCATGGACGAAGTCGAAAAACTATCCGCCGCTGCCGGCTCCGACGCGCATCTGGAATTTGCGAAAGACGAAAGCCATCTCTTCTTCCAGGTGGGACACCGCCTACTGATCTCCCGCATCCTTACCGGCCAGTTCCCGAATTACGAAGCCGTCCTTCCGCGCGAGAACAACAAGACCGTGGTCCTTGAGCGCTCCGAACTCAGCGACGCCGTCCGCCGCGTCTCGCAACTCGCCGACCAGCGTTCGCACGCCGTCAAGCTTGCCGTCTCCACTGAAGGCGTGGAAATTTCCGCCTCCAGCCCCGAATACGGCGAAGCAAAAGAAACCATCGACAAGGAATACAAAGGCGACAACATCGCCATCGGCTTCAACTCCAGCTACATGCTCGATTTTCTCGCCGCCGCGGCCGATGGCCCCATCAGCATCGAACTCAAGGACGAACAATCCGCCGGCCAGATGCGCCCCCTCGCCGACGAAAGCTATCGCTACCGCTACGTAATCATGCCCATGCGCATCTGACCCAACTGGTTGACTGCGCAATGGCCCCAGCATTTGACTCCCGCAGCTGGCTATTCTCACTTGATTATATAACTATTCTATTATAGGGTTTGGTGTCTTGATGTTCCGGTTTGGAACCTCAAGAATTTGAAAATGCCGAAGCCCATCCCAAACCAACTTGTCCCTACCGCTCTCAACAGCCGGAAAATCTATTTTTTCCGTGGCACGCGGGTCATGCTCGATTCCGACCTTGCCCAACTCTACGGGGTTAACACCTCTCGTCTGAATGAAGCAGTCCTGCGTAAGCACAACAGATTTCCGAAAGACTTCATGTTTCAGCTCACCAGAAACGAGTTGCAAGTTTTGAGATCGCAAACTGCGATCTCAAAATCCGCCGGTAGAGGTGGCCGTCGCTTTCTCCCTTACGCGTTCACTGAACATGGTATGGCGATGCTCTCAAGCGTCTTGCATAGCGATCGAGCCGTGCAGGTCAACATCGCAATTATGCGGGCATTCGTACAACTCCGTCGCATGCTCGCCACCCACGAAGACTTGCGGCGCAAGATTACGGAGATGGAAAAACGATACGATTCGAAATTCCACGCCGTTTTCGCGACGCTTCGGCAGATGCTGGAGACCCCGATCCCGCCCAAACGGCAGATCGGATTCCACTCCCGAACCAGACCCGTTTGAGCTGAAAACCAGGTTCCTTGCATAATTGTAACTAATTGAATTATTTATACTTATTTATCCACAAGCACCATCCTCACGCTTGAGAATCTCCCTCTTTTCCAGTAAAATTTGAGTGTTGTCGATCGGTCGTTCTTCCCCCCAATCGACACGTCCGCCAGGCCCGCTGGACCACGAACGCTCCGCGCCAGGAGCAAGGTCTCGCACCCTGGAGAACATAAGTCTTCGCCACGTCCCGGATCGCGGGATGGGATGAAGCAGGAAGCCCTACGAGCTCCGATCTGCCCAGTGGGATCGCTGCCAAAGGGTCAGGCGACGGTTGCAGAATACAGACATTACGCCTTTCCTTGCTTCGCAAAAATTGGTTTAAGCGGTAGCTGGCGGAACTTTCTCTGTGTGGAAAGCGCCGTTCCGCGCGACCGGGTTGCCGCAGGCTTGCACGTCAGGAGAGCAAATGGGCGATAAAGAAACAGCCGCTGTTAAGAGCGGACACCAGTACGACGCGAAATCCATTAAAGTCCTCGGCGGCCTCGAAGCTGTTCGTCTGCGCCCCGCCATGTACATCGGCTCGACCGGCGAAATGGGTCTCCACCACCTCGTCTGGGAAGTTGTCGATAACTCCGTCGACGAAGCAATGGCCGGTTACGCGGATGAAGTAAACGTCACGGTTCACGCGGACAATTCCGTCACCGTGGTCGACAACGGCCGCGGCATTCCCGTTGACATGCACGCCACCGAAAAGCGTCCCGCTGCGGAAGTCGTCCTGACCGTTCTTCACGCCGGTGGCAAATTCGACAGTGACACTTACAAAGTTTCCGGCGGTCTCCATGGCGTTGGCGTCTCCGTCGTCAACGCTCTCTCCGATGAGCTTGAGCTCGAAATTCAGCGGGATGGCGCTGTCTGGGAGCAGTCCTACGAAAAGGGCAAGCCCACCTCCAAGCTGAAGCAGACCGGCAAAACCCGTAAGACCGGCACCAAAGTCACGTTCCACCCGGATCCGAGCATTTTTGAAAAGACCGCTTTCAGCTACGACACGCTGGCCACGCGTCTTCGCGAATACGCTTTCCTCAACAAAGGCCTGAAAATCACGCTCAATGATGAGCGTTCCGAAAAATCCGCCGAATTCCGCTTCACCGGCGGCATCGCCGAATTCGTCAAGCACCTGAACCGTGGCAAGACTTCGCTCCACGATTCTCCAATCTACATGGAAGGCAAGAAGGGCAACGTTGAAATCGAAATCGCCCTCCAGTACAACGACACCTACGGCGAAAACGTCTTCTCCTTTGCCAACACCATTAACACGGTCGACGGCGGCACCCACCTCTCCGGCTTCCGCTCCGCTCTCACGCGCACCATCAACAATTTCGCTTCCAACGCGGGCATGCTGAAAGAGCAAAAAGACGAAGTCAGTATCTCCGGCGACGACGTCCGCGAGGGCCTTGTCGCGGTTGTCAGCGTCCGCCTGCCGCAACCCCAGTTCGAAGGCCAGACCAAAGGCAAACTGAACAGCGATATCAAGGGCGACGTCGAGCAACTCGTCAACGAAAAGCTCGGCGACTGGTTCGACAAGCATTCCACCGTTGCCCGCCGCATCATCGGCAAGTGTATTGACGCCGCCCGCGCCCGCGAAGCCGCCCGCAAGGCGCGCGAGATGACGCGCCGCAAG
>DATLVJ010000219.1:0-6921 GCA_035577585.1 Candidatus Limnocylindrales bacterium | reverse complement strand
CGGCATGTGCTTTGGGTTCCCGTGTTCGGGCACAACCTTTTGCGCGGGTTGATTCTTGTGGCCGCGCAGGACGCTGGCAGCCCGCTGCCGCGAACACTTGCAGAGGAAGTAGCGGCGGAACTTGCGCTGGCCCTCGAATGGGAAGCGCAGAGCCGGCTGGCCATGGAGCGCAAGGCGGATCTGGAACTCACTTTCCGGGTGCACTCCCTCCTGGCCGAAAACGCAGATCCGGAACAAATTCTTCTGGAGATCGTGGAAACTTGTACTTCCGCGGATGGTCCGCACGGCGTGGGCGCCATCTTCGCCCTGATCGGCCAGCGGAAGACCGGGCTTGCGGTTGCGGCTCCTTCCGGCGCGCGGGCGGAAGAGCGGTTGCGGATCTGCGCACTGAGCGGCGACCCGGCCTGGGGCCACAGCGTAGAGCAGGGGCCGCTGGAAATGTTCTGGCGGCAAGCCGTCGAAACCGGAGAGGTTACCGGCGCGGAAGCCAGCGCTCTGCCGTTGGCGAGGAACGTCGCGCGGATTGTGGCCATCCCGCTGAATTCGGGAGGAACCACCCGCGGCGTCCTGCTGGCTGGCCTTCCCCGAGACCGCACCAGCCTCGAATGCCTCGAACGGTTGGAGCGCCGCGCCCTACTCTCAACGCAGGTGTTTGAACAGAAAGAGCGTTTGTCGGAGCGGGTCCGGGCCGAGAAGTGGCGTCTGGCGATGCTGGAGTCGAGCGAGCGACCCGTTGTTCTGCTGGACCGCAGTGGCTTTCTGAGCGGCATGAGCCAGGGGGCGCGAAAGATTCTCTCGCAAGACGCTTCCGTACCGTTTGTGCGCTGGGAAAAGCCGGAGCTGCGATTTGTGGAGATGTTCCGCCCGCGCGAGTGGGAGCGCGTAAGCCGCTGGCTGCAGTCCGGCACCGGGGAGGCTTCGTTGCAATCGGCGGCAGCGCCCCTGAACGCCCAGTTGAAGGACGGCACGGGCATCCAATGCCGGAGATCGGAGCTCACGACCTCCGAATTTCTTGCCATAAGCATCGAGCGCGCGGCTGCGCAAGCCGGCGAGCGCCGCAAAGAGGATGTCGAAGCGGAGTTCCGCCAGACGGTGGGTTGGATGAGCGAAGGCGTGGCGGTCTTCGACGAAACCGGCGGTATTCGCGCGGCCAACGAGCAGTTCTACCGCCTGCTTGGCCTCACGAACGAGGAATCCGCCGGACTCCGGACTCTCGAGGACTTGCTTGCTGTGGTGGCGCCGCATGCCGCGGACCCGGAAGAGTTCGCCCGCCGCTGGCGGGCGCTCGGGGAGTTGCAGGAAGTTGAAAGCCAGGAAGATCTGGCGATGAAGTGGCCGGTGCACCAGACCATCGAGCGGTGCTCGCGCACGATTGCGGGGGAGGGCGGCCGCCGGCTGGGACGCGTGGAAGTCTACCGGGAGACGGCCGCCCGGCGGTCCTTTCAGTCGCGCATGGTACAGACCGAAAAACTTGTTTCTCTCGGGCAGCGCGTCAGCGGTATCGTGCACGAATTATGCAACCCGCTGACGACCATCTTGGGTTACGCGCAACGGTTGCTGCAGCGCGAGGCGGGCAACGAGGGATCCACGACCCAAGAACTGAGGGGATTGCTTGCCGAGGCCGAGCGCGCCAGTGGAATTCTCCGGCAGATGCTGCAGCTTTCGGGCGACGCCGGCGCCGTCCGGGAACCGGTTTCCCTGAACGAACTTGTGGACCGCACGGCTGGCTTGATGCGGGCCACCCTTTCGGGTTCCCCCATCCGCCTGATGGTGGAAAAGGGCGTTTCTCTGCCGGGCGTCGAGGGTGACTTCGGCCAATTGCAGCAAGTGCTCCTGAACCTCCTGCAGAACGCGCAGCAGGCCATCACCCAGAGCGGGCAGGGCGGACTGATCGGTGTGCGCACCGGCTGCGCCGGCAATGGGCGGGCACGCCTGGAAGTCTGGGATGACGGCCCGGGGGTTCCGGGCGCGATTCAGGCGCGCATCTTTGATCCATTTTTTACCACCAAGCCGCCGGGCGTGGGCACCGGCCTCGGCTTGGCGATCGTGCTCGGGTTCGTTCGACAACACGGCGGAACGGTCAACGTCCTCAGCCCCCCAAAAGGAGGCACACGGTTCGTTGTGGAGTTGCCGGGCGCGAAGAAATCGACCGAAAAGCCCGTTGCCGTCACCACCGTGTTCCGCCTTGCAGAGCAGCCGCCCACGCGTGAAACCCAGGCTTCGAGGGAACACCGCGCACCGCGCGTGTTGGTCGTGGAAGACGAACCGACCGTCGGCGGGCTGATCGCCGACGTCCTGCGGGACGAAGGCATGCGCGTGGATGTTCTGCGCGACGGCGAATCGGCGCTCGACCGCGCGGAGCACGAAGAATACGACCTGGTGATCTGCGATTTGAAGATGCCGGGAATGGACGGACAGAAATTCTTCCAGTCCCTCGGGAAACGCCGGAATCCGCTGCAGGGACACGTGCTGTTTGTCACCGGCGACGTCGTGGCGCCGCGGACCCAGGAATTCCTGGAGCGCCACCGCCTGCCATACGTGGCGAAACCGTTCCGGGTGGAAGAGTTGAGCCGCGCAGTTCGCGGCATGTTGTAAGCCATGTCTTAAGCTTAAAGAGGAGAATTAACGTCGTGCCAGAGGAACAGAACCTTATCGAAATACCAGTTGCCATAGGAAAGGATCACCCGGCCGGAGGAGGAGGGAAGCTGGTGCTGCTCTGCGGCCGGGAGGATTTTTGCCTGGAGGCCCGCCACGAACTGCAGCGCCGTCGGAAGGATCTGCGCATCGCGGACTCCGACGGAATTTCGGGGGCGCGGCAGATTCTGGGCGAGCAGGCCCCTGCGGTGATTCTGGCCGAGGAGCGCGCACTGGCGGAGACGGATGGACCGTGGCGCGCGCGGCGGCAGGCGATTGAGTCGGCCTTGTCGCTGCTCGCGGGCTCCGCGCCGGTCGTGTGGATCGGCTCCGCCGAGGAAGGCGCGCAGTTGACGCAGGCGGTGCGCTCCGGAGCGGTGGATTTTGTGCCGCGCTCGGCGATGTGCCTGCCCGCTGCCGTTACCATGGTGGAACGGAGGTTGCGGAGTCTGGCGAAATCCGCGCCCGTGGAAGCCGCGCGACGGGCGACCGTTTCCCTGGGGGAATTGCGGCTGGATGATCGGGACTTCGGCGAGGTGCTCCGCCACGAGTTGAATAATCCGTTGACGGGGATTCTGGGCAATGCGGAACTCCTGCTGCTCGAGGTGCGCCGCGGAAGGCTGGACCTGCCGCTGCAGACGTTGCAACGGCTGGAGACCATTACGGAGCTTGCCGTGCGCATGCGCGAAACCGTCCGGCAACTGAGCGACCGTTGGGAAAGCGCGGGACTAAACCCTCCCGGGGACAGCGAAACAGGCAAACCACAATCGCATTAGCCGAAGTGGGGTTAATGATTAGGTTCGTGACGCGGTTCGTGGCCGAGGATCGCGCATGGAGTCAGTGTCCGGGGACGGTCTCAGGCTTCCGAAGGAACTCCAGAACCCTCCGCTCAAACTCTTCCGGCGCTAATCCGAGCGCCGCGGTGTGGAACGCTCCGGGCACCATCCACAGTGATTTCGGCCCGCGCGCGGCTGCGTAAATCTTCTTTGCGTGGCGGCAGGGCAGCGTGGTGTCCGCTTCATCGCATATCAGGAGCATGGGAAAATTCCGCGCGGCGACGGACTGTTCAGGGGAAACACCGGCGGCGGGGAATCCCGCAAGTTTTCCCCCGCGATAGAGCATCATCCAGGCCCCCGGGGCGAAAAGCGTTTTACCGAGCAATGGATATTCCTGCAAGCCGGCGTAATCGTAAGACGCTTCCCGCAGGCTCGCAAACGGAGCTTCGGCAACCACCGCTTCAATGCGGGTATCCGCACCCGCCGATTGCAGCGCAATTCCCGCCCCCATCGATTCTCCCAGCGCAAAAATGTGCGCGGGGTGCTCGGAGACAACCAGTGCGTCCACGACCGCCCGCGTATCGTTGCGTTCCAGCCACCCGTAAGTGGCCATCGCCCCGCCGCTCTCCCCGTGGGCCCGCTGGTCCATCATCACCACGCTGTATCCCGCGCGCAGCAGGATTTCCGATTGTCCGATGGCGCCCACGCGATTGTCGGCGACGCCGTGAAAGAGCAACACCCAGGAGCCGTTCGGCGCCTGCGGCCGCACTTTCCAGCCGCGCAGTTCCGCCCCGTCCGGAGCGGTGACCGGAAAATCTTCGCGGCGCGCGCCGGTGTGAGCAAAGGAAGCGTCCGCCTCGCGGATCAGACCCGGCGTCAAAGGGCGGCGCACGGGGTGAAGGAAGGAGGGAGCCAACATCCAGCCCATGGCGGCGGCCATGATCGGGGGAACCAGCAAAAGAATCAACAGAATCCGGAACACGCGTCGCAGCATAGGCCCTCAAATTTAAGATACGGGATTCGGTGAAAAGGAGTTCACGAAAAATTGGCCTGGTTCGCCCCGGCCAACTCGGCGGAGAAGTACATCAGCTGCGGAAAAGGACATCCTCACGCTGAAACATTTTCACGGCCAGGAAAAGCGCTGCGGCCGCGTACACGCAGGTGGATAAAAAGATCAGCGCGATAAAGTTCCAGTGATAGGTGCCGGTAACAAGTTCCTTGCAGAGTAGGCTGACGTTCAGGATCGGAACCAGCGCGAGTTTGGCGGTCAGTTCCACGCCCGGAAGCATCGCCGCCACCGCCGGAAGGATCACCAGGATCATCAAGGGTGAAATGTAGCTCTGCGCTTCCTTATAGCTTTTGGCGAAAAGCGAGATGGTAATCAGGCCGGCGGAAAAAAGCACCGCCAGCGGCAACGCCATCAGGAAAACCGACAGCACCGCGGGCAATTTAATCTCCAGCCGCATGGCCGCCGCGTCGGGGTTTGTGGTCACGTCGAAAGCTTTCAACTGCCGGATTCCCCAGAACGAAACGCCCATCGAGCCAACAGAAAGCGCCGCTGTGACCAGCGAAGCGGTCAGCACCAGGAAAAACTTTCCCATGACCAGATCGAGCCGCGAAATAGGGCTCGAAAGGATCGTCTCCATGGTGCCGCGTTCCTTTTCGCCGGCGGTCAGATCCATCGCCGGGTACATGCCGCCGGTCAGGCAAAGCAGGATGACCATGTAGCCGATGATCCCGCCAAAGGCCGCGCCGCCGACTTTTTCTGGCGGAGCGACATTATCCTGCTTGATCTGAAACGGTTGCAGCACGGAAGCGGGTACGTGATTGGCGTCCAGGCGGGCTTCGATGACCTTCTCACGGTAGGCCTTGAGGTCGCGTTCGACCGCGTCCGCGGAAAAAGAAGATTTCAACTCGCCTTCGTACTTGTAAATCTCGATGGTCTGAGGATTCTGCTGCGCAAGACTCGCGTCAAACCCGCTCGGAATGGCGATCGTCGCGCGGATCTCCTTGTTGATGATTTTGTTTTTCCAGTCCGGGGTCGCGGGCACCACTTCAATCTTTTTGCTCGCGCGTAGTGCGCCAACCACCTGCGGAGAATCCGCCCCGCCCAGCAGCATTACCCGGGGAATCTCGCCTTTCGCTTTCGACTCCAGGGTCTGTGCCAGCCCGATAAAACCGACTGACATGAGCGGAAAGAGCAGCAGGGGCACCAACAAGGTGGAGATCAGCGTGCGCCGGTCCCGCAGTGAATCGGTCAACTCTTTGCGGTACACCGTACCGATGTTCTGCAAGGACATCTCAGGCCGCCTCCTGTGGTTTGTAGTGCGGCGCGACCACCTTCACGAAAATCTCCTCCAGGTCCTGCTCCTGGTATTTCTCGCGCAACCCGGCCAGCGAACCCTCCGCGAGCAATTTCCCCGACTGGATGATGCCGATGACGTCGCAGAGTTTCTCCACCTCGCTCATCACGTGCGTCGAGAAAATCACCGTCTTCCCCCGCTGGCGGCATTCGCGGATGAATTCGAGGATCGTGCGCGCGGTCATAATGTCCAGGCCCAGCGTGGGCTCGTCGAAAATCATCACCTGTGGGTCATGAACCAACGTGCGCGCGATGGAGGTTTTCTGCTTCATGCCGGTGGAAAGCTTGTCACAGCGCCGGTCGCGGAACGAGTTCATGTCCAGGCGGGTGAAAATCTCGTCCACGCGTTTCTTCAATTCGGCTTCGGAGAGCCCGTTGAGCCTGCCGAAATATTCAACGAACTCCTGCGAAGTCAGTCGCGGGTAAAGAGCAGTCGCGGTGGAGAGAAATCCCACATTCGCGCGCACCTTCTGCGGCGCTTCAACTACGTCGTGGCCGCAGACGATCGCCGTCCCGTCCGTGGGTTCCAGGATCGTGGCCAGCATGCGCAGCGTGGTGGTCTTGCCAGCGCCGTTCGCTCCCAGCAACCCGTAAATCTCTCCAGGCTTGCACGTGAAGCTCACGCCGTCCACCGCGCGGATTTCGCCGCGCTTCTTGTCCTTGAAGAGCTTCGTCAGTCCCCGCGTTTCAATCATCGGCAATACCTCAACGTGGAATGGGGATCCGGCAGCGCTGGCCTTTGCCATCCGATACGCCGGAGCCGGGCGAAAGATTTCACTGGAAATGGTTCCGCGCGCGGAATGCGGAAACTGTTCTAAAAAAACTGCTCTTGCCTATCCCCTGCGACCATTCGGGCACTGCCTCGCATCGAATTTGTCCGCAGGCAGGCGAAACATATTGTTGCATTGGATGCAGACGCGATGCAGTTTGCGCGATCCCAGTGTTGCGACAGGGCCTTTCTCTTCCGCGCCGTGTTCGCTCCAGGTTGCATCCATAGTGGCGGCATTCTATCACGCTGGATGCGGCTCTTGCGCCAAGGCCCGCGCTGCATCCTGGAAACCACCCCGGGCATCTCACAGAGTGATTGATGCGTGTGGAGAAAATGGCTAACCTCCTGATAGACTTTAGGTTAAGCATTCGAAGTACAAT
>DATLVJ010000218.1:0-3182 GCA_035577585.1 Candidatus Limnocylindrales bacterium | reverse complement strand
GTTGCCTCGAATGATATCTGGGACGCAATCTTGCGCGCGGCTACTTCGTTGCAGTCCAGCACGATCGTTGTCGGCCACTCTCCGAAGGAGGCGACGGAGGAGCAGGCGCGGCACCTCGGTGACGCGTGGGAAAAACTGGGTGACCCCAAGCCGCAATTCAACCTGGAAATTCACATGGCCAACGGCGACAAGGTCTATAAAGTCCTTGGACCGCACGCGCCGAACCTGACTGCCAACGAAGTAAACCTGCTCCATCGCCTCTGGCTACGTTTCAGCGAATCCGCCGCGCCTCTGGAATTGCACCACCACGACGTGGTCCACTTCGCTCTGGAAGAGGTAATGAAAGAAGTGGATGAAGGCCAGGAAGAAGCCGTCATCACCCGGCTGAAAGCACACTTGGAATCCAACGTGAAGAAGAAACCACCCGGGATTTAGCCGCTTTTTCTCAGAACGAGACGTTCGAACGGCAAAACTGGCCCGTACTAGTTCGTGCTCCAAACTCATAACTGCTTTGCTTTTTTCAACTTAAATTTTTTTGCCGATATTCCGTTAACCAAACAAAATAAGCTTCAAGTGTTACTTTAAATGTCGGCGCGCCGACATTTTCTCGCTCCTTGCAGTGGCCTGTCTTCAGACTGGCCGCGTCCGCATGCTGTTAAACCACGCTGGTGCAATGCCCGCATTTTTTCGCCGCCACCGGAATCGCCATCGCGCACTGCGGGCAATCCTTCGTCGTCACCGGCGCCGGCGGCTTCGGCATCCACCGGTTTACCATCCGCACCACCAGAAAAACTACAAACGCAACAATCACGAAATTGATCACGGTGTTAATGAAGTTGCCGTAATTGAGCGTAGCCTTGCCGGCTTCCTTCGCCGCCTTTAAGCTGTCGAAATGCGTGCCGCTCAGATTGATAAATAAGCTGGAAAAATCCACCTTTCCAAGCAGTTGGCCGATGGGCGGCATCAAGACATCGTCCACGAGAGAAGCGACAATTTTTCCGAATGCTGCTCCGATGATCACGCCGACGGCCAAATCCAGAACACTGCCACGCATTGCGAATTCTTTGAATTCTTTCAGCACGTTAGTTCTCCTCTTCGAAGATGCGAGCGGCGTACATCCGCTCGCAGGCGGGTCTTCCCCGAATGAAGGGAAGCGTTGATTGCCCGGCATTATAGCTGAGGATTTTTATCGCTGCCGCAAAATGAAGAGACCACCGAAGATCCCGCGCACCATGAGGATGAAACCGGCTGCGCCGAGAAGCCTTACTACCCAGTCAAACGGAACACGCGAAATAGCCAGCATCACCACGCCCAGCAGCAGCAGCGAGCCACCCCGATTCCATTTCTGCCACTTCGCCCAGATTTGCCCGGGCTTCGCCAGCGCCAGCAGGCCCCACGCGATCAGACCTACGCTGAGTATCAGCCAGGCTGTCCCACGGCGATCGAAATAGATCCGTCCATTCGCGGCAAGCCACATCACCAGAGCGCCCAAGAGCAGGAACACAAACTCCATCAGCAATTGCGTTAGGCGCGCGGGCGAGAGCATTCAGCCTCAATGTTTATGAAACGCGTTCGATGCGGACTTTCATGGTAACGGGCACCCGCGGGCGGTCCATACCGTCGCGCGAGGTTTTGGAGATTTTGTCGGCGATGTCCTGACCTTCCACCACCTCGCCAAATATCGAATGGCGGTTATCCAGGTGCGGCGTCGGCGCCACGGTGATGAAAAACTGGCTGCCGTTGGTGCCCGGTCCGGCGTTGGCCATCGAAAGCTTTCCGGCTTTCGAATGGCGCAGGCTGGGGTGAAATTCATCCGCGAAGTTGTAGCCAGGACCGCCGCGGCCGTCGCCCTGCGGGCATCCGCCCTGAATCATGAAATCCGGAATCACGCGATGAAAGATCAGTCCGTCGTAGTAAGGCCGTTTTTCCTTTTTCCCGCTGATCGGGTCCTTGAATTCCTTGGTGCCTTCGGCCAGGCCGATGAAATTCTCCACTGTCTTCGGCGCTTCTTTATCAAACAGCTTGCAGACAATGTTTCCCAATGAAGTTTCAAAAATTGCGTACGTTCCTGCAGCGCGTGCCATGAAGTTCTCCTTGTTTGGTTCTTTAATGGTACATGAGGCGCGGGAGCGGTGCCAGCAAGCCAGCCGGCGGGTAATGGGTCATTTTCCGATTACTGCGTCGATCAGAATGGGTATTACTTCCCGGGTTCCATCCGTCCCCTGCAGCCTCACCTCCGCATGTTTTCGTCTAAGAAGGCGAACACATCGGGCTCCCAAATGTTCACTCCGAGATGCAGGAAGTCGTGCCCATCGTCCGGCGTGTGGCCGATGGGCGGATAGATTTTCAGGCGATGCGGCTTACCGGTCTGCCCGCGGCGGGCGTCCAGAACCTTGCCGGACGAGAGGGTGTAATCGTTCTCGGCGTGAATGAAGAATACCGGCGCCGCGATGTGGTCCGCGGCGACCAGGAGCCGCGCTCGCAACTCCGGCGAGCGATCGAAGCTGTAGCCGGCGCCGGAGAAAACTACAACCGCTCGCAGGCTCGGTTCACGTTCGGCCAATAGCACCGTCAGCGAACCTCCAAACGAGTGGCCGACCGCGCCGACACTATGCGCATCGACGTAAGGGAGCGCCCACAGAAATTTTAGTCCGGACAGAGCGTCGTCCATTTCCCTGTTTTCCAGCAACTGCAGTTGCAGCGCGTTGCGCGCCTCCTGCCCGTGTGCGGCAGATTCCTTGTCCATCAGGTCGATGGCGTTTGCGCCCTGGTCTGCGGATAGTCCGACGCCGTGTCTGAACAGGTATAGGAATACATAGCCATGGCGAGCGAAGACCGGACCGAGTATTTCGGCATTCCGTTCATACGGTCCCAGGCGTTCCAGATATTCACGAGTACGGCCGCTGCCGTGATTCATCAGGATGGCGGGGAATGGTCCGCTGCCACTCGGCCTCCACAGCATCGCGCGCAGGGTAGCCGACCCACTCTGAATGACAACCGTTTCTGGCTTGCCCGACGTCTGGCCCCCGGCCGTCTCGACGGTGAGCGCCAGAAAGAGCGGCACTAGGACCAATGCGTACAGTTTTGCCATTTCTACCCCCAATAACTGGACAGGAAGGATGCGACCGACCCGGTCAGAATGGGCCCAGTATAGCGGAAGTTGTGACCGCAGGGAGTTGTGG
>DATLVJ010000217.1:0-2014 GCA_035577585.1 Candidatus Limnocylindrales bacterium | reverse complement strand
GATTCGTGTGCGTAAGCGCCGAAGCTCGCTTCCACCGATCCAATTGCCGCTCGGCATCCAGCGCCGCGGCGGGGATCAACTTGATCGCCACTTTTTGTGCGCGCGCGTGGACAATCTCCGTCGCGAATACCGTACCGTGCTCTGTCCCGCCAAGGCAGTTCCCCAGCACATACCTTCCAGCGACACTCTGGCCGCTCCATCGATGCTGTTGTTCGGACATTTCCGCCTCCTCTCGCGTGTTGATTCACGCGGAGCGCTGGGCTAATAGGTTTTCCGTTTTTGCGGCTGGGGGGTGACCGCTTGCGAAGACCATCCTCGACAAACGTTCGCTTGGACGGTTCTCTGCCTGTATTGTGCTCCAATTCCTCTGTCAAACGGTAGCCAGATGCGCCAAAAAGACAACCGGCGGCAGGCTTTTCGCCCGACGCCGGCGCCAAACAATCCTTTCAGGGCAACCCTAGTTTGCTCCCGGCCCCATCAGGAACATCGGCTTGTTTTCAAAGCTCCTGTATTCCGGCCGCAACCGCTCCGTATTGTAGTGTTCTTTGACGTCAACGACCTTCTTCGTCGCAGTCACCAGCTCCAGGGGCACATTGTCATAGTGGCCGTTCTTTAAAACCACCAATCGCCCGCTGATATTTTTCAGCAGCAAATCGAGCGCAAGATTTCCGTACGCCATCGGAGCGATCGAATCGATCGCATCCGGATCACCGCATCGCACCAGATATCCCAGCTTCTGGCTGATCACTTCTATCTTCTTGCCCCCGTTAAATTTTGCCGAAAGCTCTTTTACTTTCTCACCGACGACATCGCCGATGCCGCCAAGTTTCTTGTGCCCGTACGCGTCCGTCGCTTCGTTCTCGAAAATCATCTCTCCGCCTTCAAACATCGCGCCTTCCGAGACCAGCGCGATCGAATACCGGCTCGGGTTCTTCTTCCGGTCATGCACCAACAGTTCCGCCAGCTTTTCGATGTCGAACTTGTATTCCGGAATCACGCACCGGTTCGCCGCACCCGCCATCGTCGGCAGCATGGCCGTAAAGCCCGCGTAGCGCCCAAACACTTCCAGAATCATGAACCGCTCATGCGAACCGGCAGACGTTCTTAAGCTATTCACGAGTTGAATCGTCCGCGTCACACAAGTGCTGAATCCGATGCAGTAATCCGTCCCCGGCACGTCGTTATCCATCGTCTTCGGAATGCCGATGACCTTGAATCCTTCTTTGTGCAGCCGCACGCCGTAACTGAGTGTGTCGTCTCCGCCGATCGGCACGAGCGTGTTGATTCCAAGCCATTCCAGGTTTTTCAGAACTTCGGGTGTCAGATCGTTCTTTTCCGCGTTGAATTTGTCCTTCAAGTGCGCCGGCACGGCGGATTTGCCAACCCGCCCCGGATTCGTTCGCGAGGAATGCAGAAACGTTCCGCCGGTCCGTCCCGCGCGGTCCACGATCTCTTCGGTCAAATGCAGAAAGTTGTCGGAGTTGTCGTAGCTCTTGTCGCGCAGCATCTCCACCAATCCCGCCCAACCGTGCCGGATGCCGATCACTTCGTAGCCTTCGTGCAGCGCGCGCAGCGTCACGCCGCGTATCGCCGGGTTCAGCCCGGGGACGTCGCCTCCTCCGGTGAGGATGCCGATCATTCCTTTTTTGCTCGCCATAGCAGAGTGCCCTTTTCGTGGATTTGGAACCCCAAATTTTACACGTCTCCGGCGTGAATCCGGCAAGAAACTGCGGTCGCCGTCGCTCTTGTTTCAGATTGGGCGCCGGATGCCCAGCTTCCGGATACGGGCCTGCAGAGTCGTCCGTTTCATGCCCAGCAGAATCGCGGCGCCGCGTGGCCCCGCGATCCGCCACTTCGTTTGGCGCAACACACGCAGAATGTGTTGCCGCTCCGCTTCTTCCATTGTCGCTACCTGCGCGGAAGACCCCTCCACAGAGTCACTCGAGCCACCCTCCGGCGCTTCGCCTTGGCTGATCGACAAATTCGATTTCAGTTCCGAAAGCGGAATGCGCAA